>CAUJKI010000041.1 GCA_963205015.1 Pseudomonadota bacterium | reverse complement strand
CGAGATGAACTGAGGCAGGAAGGCGAGGAAGAACAGCGCTACCTTCGGATTGAGCGCATTGGTGAGAAAGCCTTGCAGGAAGATGCCGCGAAGGGAGATCGCGGCGTTGCCATTGCCGCTGCCTCCACCGCTCGTGCCAGCATGGCGCAGCAGCGAAATGCCGACCCACACGAGATAAGCCGCACCGACAAGCTTCAGAACGAAGAAAGCTTCAGCCGATGTCGAGAGGATTGCAGAGAGCCCGAGTGCGGCCGCAGCAATATGTACGAAGCAACCCGCACTAATCCCGAGTGCCGCGACGGCACCTGCCCGTGCGCCGAGTTGCGCACTGCGGCCCATGATGTAGGCCATGTCCGGGCCGGGCGTGATGTTGAGCAGCAAACCGGCGAGCACGAACAGCCAGAGATCGGTAATGCCGAGCATCCGCTATTCTCCCGGCGGAGGCGGAATGACCTCGCGCCTGATCGGCTTGAATCCAGGCCCCGACGTAATGCGCAGACGCGGATCATAGAGCTGGTCGGCGGCGCCCGACTTGATCTTCTCGAGATACCGCTCGAACTCAGCCTTCTTCGCCTGCCAATCGATGCCGAGCTTTTCGAGCAATCGCTCGATGGGGCTTGCGTGCCAGTGTGTCTGCACGATCTTGTAAGGATCGGCGCCGCAGACGAGCGCAGCGAACTGGCAGTCCGCCAGCACCGGCAGCTCATAGGGCTTGCCGGCGGCGCGCCCGATCCACTGGTTCTTATCGAGCGTGGTGATGCAGCCCGTATCATGACCGATCATGACATCGGCGTTGGCTTCCTCGACAGCCACCTTGATCTTGCGGTCGATGGCGAAAGAGCGCGTGAACTCGCGCTCGGAGATGATGTGGCGGAAGCCGAAGCCGCAGCAGTCATACCAGGTCTTGTAGTCGATCACGTTGGCGCCGAGCCGCTGGATGAGGCCGGTCGAAACGGCGACGCGGTTCCCTTCGAGGATCTCGTCGTCGTAGATCGCATCCTCGGGCACCATCTTGTAGACGTGGCACGCCGGATGGATCGTTGCGCGCACGGCCGAAGCGTCGATCATCTGATGCTCGGCAATGCGGTGGCGCATGACGTGCAGCCACTCGGAGTAGTGCACGACCTCCTCGGGGATCAGCAGCTTGCCGTCGACGAGCCGGCCGAGCTTCCCGAGGATCTTCGTCACGCTCTCGCGCAGTTTGGCGGAATGAATGAGGTAAGCGCGCACCTCCTTGTAGTTGCCGAAGGACGTGCCGCAGTGCACGAGCGGATAGTAGTATCCCTCAGGCAGGCCCTGCGCCTTTGCGGACACGTAAGCCTGGTGGAAATTGCGCAGAAAGACGGCAGCAAGGCTCTCGATATTTCCGATGCCGGAACCATGGTAGTTCCACGCCGTGCAGGACGTCTGATCGGTCTCGTCGATATAACGCGTGCCGATCTTGTTCTGCAGCCAGAGCAGCGACACCGGATAGCCGGGAATATTCCCGCACTGGCCACAGCTCTTGTGGTGCCAGAGCTGAGTCGTCGGAATGCGCTTCGTCCAGCCGTAGAGCGTCTTGACATTAACCGGCTCGTGCTGGTCCGTAATGCGATGAACCTTGATCTGGCCATCCTTCTCGAGCTGCCACATGGCATCGCGTACGTCCTCGACGCGATCCTTGTTGGTCAGCATGGAGCGGCGATCGATGCGCTGCTCGACCCAGGCGGTCGCGGTCGCGGCCTCGCCCGCAGAGAGATTGGCGGGCCGCCACTCGGGGCCGTGGCCGGTGAAACGTTCGCCATTTAGTGGTGTGCGATGGGTTAGCTCGCTCATGCTTTCTTCCTCCCGCGCGCGGGCTTCGGCCTGGGCTTAGACTTTTCCTGAGGCGCGCCGGCCATCATGGCATCCAGGCGCTTCTGCATTTTCTTCGGCGAGACATCCTCGATGCGTGTCTGGATCATCCAGACATAGCCGAAGGGATCCTCTACCTGCCCGGTGCGGTCGCCATAGAACTCGTCCTGCACGGGCCGCTTGATCGTCGCGCCCGCTGCGACCGCGCGCGCGACGACGGCATCGACGTCCGCAACGTAGAGGCACATGGTCACGGTCGTGCCGCCGAGGCTGCGTGGACCGACGACGCCCATCTCGGGAAACTCGCCGGAGAGCATCACGCAGCTTTCGCCGAACAGCAGCTCGGCATGGCCGACACGATCGCCCATCATAAGCCGGTAGCGCTCCTTGGCGTCGAAGGCTTTTTCATAGAAGGCTATCGCCGCGTCAGCGTCCTGCACCCGCAGATAGGCCATCGCGTCGCTGTAGCCTTTTGGCGGCTTGTACTTCACCTTGGCCATGCGCTTGATCCGCCTGGATCACATGAGGCGTGCCGCGGGACATGCGGCGCTCCGGCCTCAGTCATCGTCGTCGGCGTCCTCCTGGTCTTCGAGGAAGTCTTTCCAGTCCTCGCGCTTCTCTTCCATGATGTCGGTGATGACGTCGAACAGGTTCTCGTCGATGCCTTCGAGCTGGTCGAGGACACCGGTCATCTCCCAGATCGTATAGAGCTCGACCGAAGTCTTGAGATTGACCTCCCAGGCCGTCTCCGTTGTGTTGAGCGTCGCCATGGGAATGGCCTTGCGCAGCAGCTTCAGTGGCGCATTGACCTTGGAGATGTTCGGTCCCCAGTCGGCGAAGTGCTGGGGATTGATCATGTCGGGTGCGAGCTGGTTGCCCGTCGAGATGAGCTTGAGCATGACGCGGCTGAAGGGACGCAGCACGTCCTTCGCCGACTGCATCTGATGCTTGATCGCCACTTCGCGCATGAGCATGACGAGCCCGCCCGGCGAATTGCGGAAGGGGCAGCGCGCCGCGCACGTGTAGCACTGGGCGCAGGACCAGATCTTCTCCTGCATGGCATCGTAGATGCCCTCGAGGTTCTCGGTCCAAAGAAGCTGCACGATCTCGCGCGGCGAGAAGTCGTAGTAGTGCGCAGCAGGGCAGGTCGCGGTGCAGATGCCGCAGTTGAGGCAGCCATGCAGCTCGTGATCGAAGCGCATATCCTCCTGAAGATCGCGGAAGATGGCTTCGAGCTTCGCGCGCGGCACAGGCGGCGCCTCCGAGACCGGATCGCCGATGAAGTCCTGCACGCGCGTCGCGATCGCTTCGGACATTCTGTGCGGCCTCAGTAGCTGAGCACCCGGGTGTCGTCGCTCTCCATGACCTCCTCGATGAGGTAGGCACCCCCAACGATCCCTGAGCATTCGGGGATCAGGTCCTCCTGCTTCATGTCGAAGAGATCGAGGTTCGGCGAGCAGCAGAAGAACTTCACGCCTGCCTCGTGCGCGTCCTTGATGAAGTCGTAGACGCTCTTCGGACTGCCGGGCTTCACGACGAGCGTCTCGGCGACGCCCTTCTTCATGAGGCGGCCGGCAGTCGCGGTGCAGATTACCTCGACCTCGTAGTCCATCGCCGCCGCGACCGAAGCCTGGAAGATCGGCGCGCCGAGCTCCTCGCCGTTGCGCGGATCGGTATTCGCCATGATGATCACAAGCTTCCTGGCCATGCCATGCCTCCCGGTCACTTGGACGCGGACGGGCGCCCGCCTCGCGCGGCCCATTGGCGCCCACCGCTCGGCCGCAACTGCATGGCAGCTTGTCGGCAGGGCAGCGTCGGGCGCTTCCTTGTTGGTGCAGCCTGGAATGCTTATACAGTGGCCACTGCAAAGCGGCAACCGAACATTCGCATGTGTGAATATATAACGACGTTGCGTCCCGCACGCCGCGTGTGCAGCTTGCGCTGCCCAGGGGAGGAATACCGGAATGGCGGTCGAGGCCAAGGCGCCGCAGGATGAGCGCGGTCGCATTGTCTGGGCCGTCATCTGGATGGTCGGGGCGCTCCTGTCCTTCGTGCTGGTGGCGGTCGCCGGCCGGGCTGCGGCGCGGGGCGCCGATGCGCTTCAGATCGCCGTCTGGCGCACGATCATCGGATTTGTGATCCTCGTTGTGATCGTGATGGCACGAGGCATTCCCCTCGGCGGCCTCGTGTCGAAAAAGCCCGGCCTGCAGGTCGTCCGCAACCTCATTCACTTCACCGCCCAGTTCAGCTGGCTCTACGCGCTGACGCGGATGACGCTCGCAGAGCTGACCGCGCTCGAGTTCACTGCACCGTTGTGGGTGGCCCTGCTCGCGCCGTTCCTGCTCGGCGAGCGCCTGAGCCTGCTGCGGCTCACGGCAGCCGTGCTCGGCTTCATCGGCGTGCTGATCGTGGTGCGCCCAGGCGCAATTCCACTCAGCGAAGGGGCTCCGTTCGGCATGCTGGCGGCGATCGGCTTTGCGCTGTCGATGATCACCACGAAGCGCCTGCTCGCGAGCGACAATGCCTTCACGATCCTGTTCTGGATGCAGGGCCTTCAGATTCTCATCGGCCTCTCCGTCGTGGCGAGCGGTGCATGGCTCGGATATGGACGAGGACTCCCACTTCCCGACCTCACCACGTTCGGCTGGCTCGTCGGCGTTGGCACGTTCGGACTTACGGCGCACTACGCGCTCGCGATGGCGTTCACCTATGCCGATGCGATCGTCGTGGCACCCATGGATTTTCTGCGCCTGCCGCTCATGGTGCTCCTCGGCGTGCTCCTCTATGCCGAGCCGCTCGACTTCTGGGTGCTGGGAGGCGGCATCATCGTCGTAGGCGCCAATCTCCTGAACATTCGCGGCGAGCGTCGGCGTGCGGGCAGAACCTGATCAGCATGGGCCCGAGCCGATGAGCGTCGAACCTTCCGCACCCCAGCGCTCCGGACATGCCGCGCTGCTGGCGGCCTTCTGGATGGCCGGCACACTCGCCATGATCTCGCT
>CAUJKI010000040.1 GCA_963205015.1 Pseudomonadota bacterium | reverse complement strand
GCGCCCGACGGTCCTGGACAATCAGCTCGACGACTACGGCGCGGCCTACCCCGGCTTCCTCATTCTCAATCCTCGACTGCTGGCGCGGGTCTCCCGCCCGGTGAAGCTGTGGATCCACGCCCACGAGTGCGGCCACCAGTTCCGCGGCCCCGACGAGGAGACGGCCGACTGCTTTGCCGTGCAGCGCGGGCGGCGGCAGGGCTGGCTGACGCCCGAAGGCCTCGAGGAAATCTGTGCCTTCATCCGTCCGTCCAAGGGCTCCAGCATGCACTTCTCGGGCTCGCACCGCTGCGAGGCCATGCGCCAGTGCTACGCCGATCCGAAGGTGCGCTGAAGCTTCCTCGCCGCCCAGTAATCCCCGCACGCCGCCGCGTGCCTAGGATGGCGCCATGCGCGCCCTCGACATCGCGTTGAAACTGCTCGGTCTAGCCGACGTGATCTGCGCCTGGCAGACGAAGCTTGCCCGCCTCGACAAGGCGAAACGCACCAAGGTCGCGGCATATGCCGAGGCCGTTGCGGACTCGCTCGCCCGCATGGCGGCAGCGCTCGAGCGCCTCGAGAGCGATGCAGCCGATCGTACCGCACGCCGCGGGGCGTTTCGCGAGATCGGCCGGCTCGCGGGGTATGTCGAGTCGATCGTCGCGGCGCTCAGGGGGCATGTGGACGGTCGCCGCCTTGCCGGCGTCGAGCGCCGTCTTCAAGCGCTGTCCGACGAGGAGGCCATCGGGGGCGCTCTCGCCTCTGTCGAGCCGCACCGCATCGAGCATATTATTGCCGCCGAAGGCTACATGCGGGCGCTCGCGGACAGCCTGCGGATTTGAGACCACCCCCGGCCGCGGCTTCGTGTCCGCGCCCACTTCCCCGTGCTGAATAGCCGGGCGCCGATACTCAAGTTGCATAGCAACGCTCAAAGCCGCACTTTTGGCCGCTCCGCGTGCAGAACATCCCCTTCCGGGCGCGCCGCTGCCCGGCCATGCCCCGGTGCGCCTTGCCGAGCGTGCGGATTGGGCCTAGGTCATGGCACAATAGCAAATTCCGGCGGCCTCATGCGGCTGCCCCACGCGGAACGCATGTATGTTCACAGGCATCATCTCAGGCGTCGGCGCCGTGGTCGCCGCCGAGGGCGGGCGGTTCACGATCCGATCGGACTATCCGGCCGCCTCGATCGCGCTCGGCGCCTCCATCTGTCATGACGGCGTGTGCCTCACCGTCACCGACGTTCAGCCGGGAGGGCCGGGCAGCCGCTACTCGCTCGACGTCTCTAACGAGACGCTTTCGCTGACGACCCTTGGGGATTGGCGGCCCGGCCGGCAGATCAATCTCGAACGTGCGCTGAAGGCCGGCGATGAGCTCGGCGGACATATTGTCTCGGGTCATGTCGACGGAGTCGCGCGCATTGCCGACATCCGCCCCGATGGCGAGAGCCGCCGCCTGACCTTCGAGGCTCCAGCAGCTCTCGCCCCGTTCATCGCGCCCAAGGGCTCCGTAGCGCTCGACGGCACATCGCTGACGGTCAACGAGGTCGACGGCGCGCGTTTCGGCGTGAACCTCATCCCCCATACCTTGACGGTAACCACCTGGGGCGGCAAAAAGCCGGGCGATCGCGTCAACATCGAGATCGATCCTCTCGCGCGCTACGTGGCGCGGCTTCTGGAGATGCGCCGGTGACGAACGGCACCACCAAAGACCTCGCCGACCTCGCGCGCGTCGCCTATTCCGAAGGGAAAGGCTTCGTCTCGCCGATCGCCGAAATCCTCGAGGACCTGCGCAATGGCCGCATGGTCATCCTCGTCGATGCCGAGGACCGCGAGAACGAGGGCGACCTCGTCATCCCCGCGCAGATGGCGACGCCCGACAAGATCAACTTCATGGCCAAGTACGGGCGCGGCCTCATCTGCCTTTCGATGACCGAGCAGCGCGCCCAGCAGCTTCGTCTCGAGCTGATGACGCGGAACAACGGCGCCCGCAACCGCACGGCCTTCACGGTATCGATCGAGGCCAAGGAAGGCATCGCAACCGGCATCTCGGCCCATGACCGTGCGCTCACCATCGCGACGGCCATCGATCCGACCAAGACGCACGAGGACATCGTCTCGCCGGGCCACGTCTTTCCGCTCGTCGCGCGCGAGGGCGGCGTGCTGGTCCGCGCCGGCCACACCGAAGCCTCCGTCGATCTCGCGCGCATGGCCGGCCTGCTGCCAGCCGGCGTCATCTGCGAGATCATGAACGACGACGGCACCATGGCGCGGATGCCCGACCTCGTCTCCTTCGCCCAGCGCCACGGCCTCAAGATCGGGACCATCGAGGACCTGATCGCCTACCGCCTGCAGAACGACCGCATCGTCAACCGCACGGCCTCGCGCAAGGTCGAGAGCACCTTCGGCGGCACCTTCGACCTGCATGTCTACGAGACCACCGTCGATCCCGTCGAGCATCTCGTCCTCGTACGCGGCGATCTCTCCGGCCCTGAACCCGTGCTCGTGCGCGTGCACGCGGTGAACATGCCGGCGGATCTTCTCGGCATCGGTGCGCCCAATCGTCCCGAAGCCTTTCTGCAGCAATGTATGCAGATGATCGCCGCGGAGGGTCGTGGCGCCATCGTGCTCATTCGGGACTTGAGGCCCCGCTCGCTCTCATCCTGGCTCGCCGATCGCGAGCAGCCCAAGACGCCGCAGGCGCGCGCCGAGCGCCGCCGCGTCGAGATCGGCATCGGCGCGCAGATCCTGCGCGATCTCGGCGTCACCGACATGGAGCTGCTGACCAACGTGCCGCGCTCGCGCTATGTCGGCATCGAAGGCTACGGCCTGCGCATCGTCGGCACGCGAGAGGTTCGGTAGACGTCATGGCCGGTCGAGGCACCCCCATTGGTCCGCGCGCGGGCAAGATCGATGCGCATATCCTCATCATCGAGGCGCCCTACTACGAGGACGTGAGCGCCGCGCTGATCGATGGCGCGCTGGCTGTGCTCGATGCACATGGCTGCACCTACGAGCGCATTGTCGTGCCGGGCGCGCTGGAAATTCCGCAGGTGCTTTCCGTCAGCGCTGCCTCGGGGCGCTTCGATGAGGACGAAGCACGCCCCTTCGACGGCGCGATCGCGCTCGGCTGCGTCATTCGCGGCGAAACCTCACACTACGACATCGTGTGCAACAACGCGAACCACTGGCTCATGCAGGTCGCGACGGACCTCGCGCTGCCCGTTGGCAATGCCATCCTCACGGTTGATACGCACGCCCAGGCCATGGCGCGCGCCGAGGGCGGTCTTGCCGGCAAGGGCGCCGATGCCGCACGCGCGTGCCTCAAGCTGATCGAGATCGGCCACGATTTCGCCAGGCGGCGCCAATGAAGACGCCCGCCAATGAGCCGCGCCCGCTAGCGCCACGAAGCGCGGCGCGCCTCAGCGCCGTGCAGGCCCTCTATCAGATGGACCTTGCCGAGACCGACCTCAACAACGTCATCGGCCAGTTCAACCTGCACCACTTCGGCGAGAAGGCCGAGGACAAGTCGGTTGCCGCCGCCGACCGCGACTTCTTCGCCGCGATCCTGCGCGGCGTCGTCCGGCGCCAGCGCGAGATCGATCCGATCGTCGATGCACAGCTCGCCGAGGGCTGGCGGCTGACGCGCGTCGACTCGACCTTGCGTGCGATCCTGCGGGCCGGCGTCTATGAGCTCATCGAGCGCACGGACGTGCCGGCGCGTGTCGTCATCAGCGAGTACGTGGAAGTCGCCAAGGCCTTCTTCAGCGAAGACGAGCCGCGCGTCGTCAACGGCGTCCTCGACAAGATCGCGCGGCGCACACGCGAAGCCGAGTTCAAGCCCTCCGGCGGAGACTGACGGCTGCAAGGCAAGCAGGGGTGGCGATGCTGACGCTCTATTTCGCGCCCGGTGCAAGCTCCATGGCTCCCCATATCGCGCTCAACGAGATCGGCGTGCCCTTCGAGGCGCGTCCGATTTCCTTTGCGCTCAAGGAGAACCGAACTCCGGCTTACCTTACGCTGAATCCCGAAGGCAAAGTGCCGACGCTTTTGATCGACGGCCGGCCTCTCGGCGAGGTCGCCGCCATTCTTTTCTATCTCGCGCGTCGCTATCCCGATGCGGGCCTCCTGCCCGTGGGTGACAGCGAGACGGAGGCGCAAGTCATTTCCTGGATGTCGTTCATCGCGGCAACGGTCCACCCCGCACGCCGCCGCGGTCTCGATCATGCCCGAGCCGTCTATGCGCTGGCGGACCGGCAACTTGGCGATCGGCCCTGGGCCGTAGGTACTTACTCGGTTGCCGACATTCACCTCTTCCGCCTGTACTGGCGCTTCTTCAATTCACTTCACCCGGCGCCGGGCGAATTTCCGAACCTCGACGCCCACTACGCGCGTATGATGGCCCGTCCTGCTGTGCGGAAGACCATCGCCGTCGAGTCGGCCATCGGCTACGAGCTGCCGGCATAGCGGCTGAGCAGCCCGCCCCACCGGCCGTTCGCGGACCGATTTGTGCTACAAAGTCATGATTCTTGAAGGGCGAATGGCCGGGCCATCGAGCGCTCGCCTCATCCCCTCTCCCCGCTTGCGGGGAGAGGGTAGGGTGAGGAGAAGCGACAAACGCGAACGCCGGTATTATTTGGCCGCCCCTCATCCCAACCTTCCCCGTAAGCACGGGGAGAAGGGGAAAAACGAGCGCGCATGACCTTTCACGGAAGGACACATCGCCAGCCTCACATCGCGGCGCATTGGCTGTGCGCAGGCGCAATCGCGTGCGCGCTCATTCCAGGCCTCGCTCTCGCACAAACCGGCGGCCCGGCACCGCAGCCCGCATCCGCATCGTCGGCCGATACCGCCGTCCGCGTCCGCCAGGCGATCGCAGCCCTGCGCTCGGACCGAGCCGAGGATGCCATCCGCCTCTACGATGCTGCGCTTGCGGCCGACGGCCTCCCCAATGACCAGCGCGCGCTCATCCACGTCGATCGCGGCGTTGCCCGTGCGCGCCTCGGCAGCCCGCGCGCCGCGCTCGAGGACTTCAACCGCGCCATCCAGCTCGTGCCCGAGGGCGCGACGGCCTACAACAACCGCGGCACGGTCCTGCTCGAGATCGGCGCCACGGCCGAGGCCGTCCGCGACTTCGACCGCGCGCTCGTGCTCGCCCCGAACTATGCCGCCGCCTACACCAACCGCGCGGCCGCGCACGTCAAGCTCGGCAATCACCGTGCCGCCCTCAGCGACTACTCGCGCGCGATCGGGCTCCTGCAGAGTGATGGGGCCGCCTTTGCCGGTCGCGGACGCGTCCACCTCGCCCAGGGCCGCCCACATGCCGCGCTGCGCGATCTCGGCCGCGCGCTCGTGGCCGCGCCCCGCTTCGCGCCGGCCTTGCGTGCACGCGCCGAAGCTTATCTGGCGCTCGAGCGCTACAAAGATGCCATCGACGATCTCGGGCGCGTGCTGGAAATCGACCGCGACAACATCGAAGTCGTGCTGCTGCGCGGCTATGCGGCCATTGCCGCGCGTGACATTCCGGCCGCGCTGCGCGACTTCGAGAACGCCGCCCTGCTGCAGCCGAAGTCGAACGCGGCCATCGAAGCGCGCGGCTTCGCCGAGGCCAAGGCCGAGCGCTACGAGGATGCGCTCAACGACTTTTCGCGCGCGATCGAGATCGATCCGCGCTCGGCCCAGGCCTATGCCTATCGCGGCTGGGTCTACAAGCTCATGGGGCGGCCCGAGCTCGGCCAGAAGGATATCGAGCGCGCCATCGGCCTCGAGCCCGAGCGGCCGGAGGTCATCTGGGCGCGCGGCGAGATGCTGGAGGCTGCAGGGCGGAACGACGAGGCAATCGTCGAGCTGCGTCGGGCCCTCGAGCTCAAGCCCATGCTGCGCGAGGCCGCCATCGCTCTCGAACGCAACGGCGCCGCGCAGATCGCCGCAAGCCACGAGCTCGACGAGCAGAGCCTCGGCGAGTGGCGCCTCCAGGTGCGCGGCAGTCAGTACTTCGCGACGAACGCCCGCTTTCCCCGCCTCACCGTCCCTCTCGAGCTGATGGGCGACGGGCTGCCGCGCCTCACGAGCTGGGACCTGCGCCCCGATCCTTCGCAGCACATCGGGCTTCTGCGCTTCACCGCCGGCACAGTCGACGGCAAGAACGGACCTGAGGAGGTCGAGCACGCCGCCGTCATCGACACACGCGCCCGCCGTGTCATCACCATCGAGCAGGTGCGCCAGGGCACGCGGGCGGCGGAATGGACCTGGACGGACACGAAGCTGACGGTCGCCGGTCTCGAAGGCGGCAGCGAGGAATACCTGCTCGTCGCCCCTGTCGACCGCGAGATGACCCAGCAGCCCCGCCGACTCGACGGACCCCCGCGCTACAGCGGCGGAGGGCAGACGCCGAGCTGGGCGCCATGGGCACAAGGGAACTACGGTGACTACACGCCGGAGCGCCGCCGCGGCGCCCGCACCGAAGGGGGCGGCTCAAGGCCGAAGCCGAAGACCCTTTTCGATCTGCTCTTCAAGAATTGACGCGACGCAGCGCCACGCGGCTCACGCCCGCGCACGCGCACGCGCACGCGCAAAATAGCACCGGCCACCTATCTGAAGTGGCACGATACTTTCTGGCCGCCGCCGACGTCACGGAGCACCGGGCTCTCGACCTTGCAGCGCGCCTGCGCGATCGGGCAGCGCGTGTGGAAATGACAGCCCGAAGGCGGCTTCACGGGGCTTGGCACGTCGCCTTCGAGCACGACCTTCTTGCGCTTGATCGCAGGATCCGGCACCGGCACAGCCGAGAGCAGCGCCTCCGTATAGGGGTGGCGCGGGCTCGTGAAGAGTGTGCGCTTGTCGGCGTACTCGACGATGCGGCCGAGGTACATGACCGCGATGTAGTGCGAGATATGCTCGACCACGGCAAGGTTGTGCGAAATGAAGAGATAGCCGAGACCGAGTTCCTGCTGCAGATCCATGAGCAGGTTGATCACCTGTGCCTGGATGGATACGTCGAGCGCAGAGACCGGCTCGTCGCCGATGATGAGCTTGGGGTTGAGCGCGAGCGCGCGCGCAATGCCGATGCGCTGGCGCTGGCCGCCTGAGAACTGGTGCGGGAAGCTGTCCATCTGCGCCTGCCTCAAGCCCACGCGCGCGAAGAGCTCCGCCACCCGGTCGCGCCGCTCCTTGGCGTTACCGGCGCCATGAACCTTCAGAGGCTCGCCGACGATGTCGCCCGCGCTCATGCGCGGATCGAGCGACGAAAAGGGATCCTGGAAGATGATCTGCATCTCGCGGCGGTAGGGGCGCATCTCCTGCTTCGAGAGGCCAGTGATCTCCTCCCCTGAAACCTTGATGCTTCCGGAGGTCGGCTCGACGAGCCGCAGGATGGCGCGCCCGACCGTAGACTTGCCGCAGCCCGACTCGCCGACGAGCCCCAGCGTCTCGCCCTCCCGGATCGAGAAGGAGACCCCATCCACGGCATAGACGTGCCCGACCGTTTTCTGCAGCAGACCCTTCTTTACGGGAAAGTGCTTCTTGAGGTCCCGCACCTCGAGCGCGGGCGCCCGGTTGGGGCGCGGGCCGCTGTCGCCGGCACTCGCCGTGCCCGGCGCCACGCCGCTTTCCGCTCCATCATGCATTGGCGCCTCCAAAGAGTTCTTCCGAGCGCCAGCAGGCAGCCCAGTGGCCGCTTCTCTTCTGTTCGTAGGGCGGATACTCAGCGCGGCAGCGGTCCTCGGCATAGGGACAGCGCGGCGCGAAGGCACACCCGGGCGGCAGCGCGCTCAGGGCCGGAACGATCCCCGGGATCTCCTGCAGGCGCTCCACGCTGTCCTTCTCCTCGCCGCGGATGAGGTCGAGCCGCGGGATCGAGGCCATGAGGCCGCGCGTATAGGGATGCATCGGCCGCGCGAAGAGCTCACCGACGTCGGCCTCCTCGACCTTGCGGCCCGCATACATCACGATGACACGCTGGGCCGTCTCGGCGACGACGCCGAGGTCGTGCGTAATCAGCACCACGGCCGTGCCGAGCCGGTTCTGCAGCTCGACGATGAGGTCGAGGATCTGCGCCTGGATGGTCACGTCGAGCGCGGTCGTCGGCTCATCGGCGATCAGCACTTTCGGATTGCATGCCAGCGCGATCGCGATCATCGCCCGCTGGCGCATGCCACCCGAGAGCTGGTGGGGATACTCCTTCACGCGCTGCTCGGGCTCCGGAATCTTGACGAGACGCAGCATCTCGACGGCGCGTGCATAGGCCTGCTTCGTCGTCATGCCCTGGTGGAGCAGCAGCACTTCCGCGATCTGCCGTCCGATCGTCATGACCGGATTGAGCGACGTCATCGGTTCCTGGAAGATCATGGAGATATCGTTGCCGCGGATCTGGCGCATCTCCTCTTCGTCGAGCTCGATGAGATCCACCCCGTCGAGCTTGATCGAGCCACTGATGATGCGGCCGGGCGGCACAGGAATGAGGCGGAGCAGCGAGAGGGCCGTGATCGACTTCCCGCAGCCCGACTCGCCGACGATCGCCAGCGTCTCCTTCGGCTTCACGGCGAAATCCACACCGTCCACGGCCTTGACCACGCCGTGGCGCGTGAAGAAGTACGTACGCAGGTCCGTGACCTCGAGAAGGTTCTCCGTCGCCGCCGCGCGAGGGGGCACGGGCTCGGGCATCGAGGCTGTCGTCGTCATAGGGCTCCCTGCTTTCATCGCCGCCTGCCGCGGGACCGGCTCGCTTCCCGTCCAGTCGTTCATGACGTGCCGGTCCGTGACCAGAGTTTGAGCATCAGCTCCGCTCGCGCGGATCGAGGATGTCGCGCACCGCATCGCCGAGCAGGTTCGTGCCGAAAACGGCGAGCGAGATCGCGACACCGGGGAAGATCACGAGCCACGGCGCCGTCCGCACGTACTCGGCGGCGGACTCCGAGAGCATCCGCCCCCAGGAGGGATGCGGCTCGGGAATGCCGAGGCCGAGGAAGGAGAGCGAGGCCTCTGTCAGGATCGCCGAGCCGAGCTGCGCGGTCGCCAGCACGATCAGCGGCGCCACCGTGTTCGGCAGCACGTGGCGCAGCGCGATCTTCCATTCGCTCATGCCGACGGCGCGGGCCGCCTCGACGTAGGGCATTTCCCGGAGCGCCAGCGTGTTCGAGCGTATGACGCGTGCGACGTTCGGGATGATAGGTATCGAGATCGCTATGACGGTATTGGTCAGCGAAGGGCCGAGCGAGGCTGCCATCAGCAGCGCCATGACGAGCAGCGGCAGCGCCTGCAGGATGTCCATGAGACGCTGCGTCAGCAGATCGAGCCAGCCGCCATAGTAGCCGGACATGAGGCCGACGAGCACGCCGAAGAAGCAGCCGAGCACCGTCGAGCCGATGCCGACGGCGAGCGAGATGCGGGCGCCATAGACAATGCGGCTCCACATGTCGCGACCCATGAAGTCGGCTCCGAGTACGTGCTCAGGGCTTGGGCGCGCGAGCGAGGAACGCGAGTTGGTCGTCGTCGGGTCGAAGGCGGTGAGATAGCCGGCGAAGATCGCCGTCAGCACGAACACCAGCACGATGACGGCGCCGGCCGCGCCGAGCGGATAGCGCCGCGCGAGGTGGAGTGCCGTGCCCCAGAACCCGCTGACGCCGGCGCCCGCGCGGGCCAATTCGGCCTTGTGGTCGATGGTTGCCATGGTTCAACCCTCGTACTTGATGCGCGGATCGAGAACGACGTAGGCCATGTCGACGATGAAGTTGACGACGACGGTGACAACGGCGATCAGCATCACAAGGTTCTGGACGATCGGATAGTCACGCCAGCGGATCGCCTCGACGAGGAAGCGGGCGACGCCAGGAATGTTGAAGACGGTCTCGGTGACGATCAGACCGCCGATAAGGAACGCCGCCTCGATGCCGATGATGGTCACGACGGGTAGCACCGCGTTGCGCAGCGCGTGATCGTAGTTGACCGTTCGCGCCGAGGCGCCCTTGGCCCGCGCCGTGCGGATGTAGTCCTGGCGAAGCACTTCGAGCATCGACGAGCGCGTGAGGCGCATGATCAGAGCCGAGGCTCTGAAGCCGACCGCCGCGGCGGGGATGCTGAGCAGCCAGAGCTCGTTCCAGAAGCCGCGCGGCTCGTCCGAATAGATGGGTATCCAGCCCGTATACTGGACGAACGCCATCAGAATGAGCAGGCCGAGCCAGAACGATGGCAACGACAGACCTGAAAGACTTATCACTCTCAGCGTGTAGTCGAGGCCCGTATTCTGCCGCACCGCGCTGATGACGCCGAGCGGCACGCCGAAGACAACGGAGAAGAAAAGCGCGAGCGCCGCGAGCTTTGCCGTGACCGGGATGCGCGGCAGGATCTCATCCAGTGCCGGCTTCTCCGAGACGTAGGAGTAGCCGAAATCACCCTTCATCATATTGGTGATCCACGCCACGTACTGCGTCACGATCGGCTTGTCGAGACCGAGCTCCTCCTCCAGTCGCTTCTTGTCGTCGGGGTTCACCATTCCCGCCGAATCAAAAAGGATATCGACGATGTTCCCCGGGACCACGCGGAGCATGACGAAAATCAGCACCGACATCCCGAACAGCGTCAGGATCATCAGCAGAAATCGCCGGATCATATAGGCACCCACGTGGAGCCTCCTTCAGGTCGTCTGAAACAGTCTTGAAGCGCTTGACCGGATGCGGCAGCCGCGCCACCGCATCCTCTCGAAATCCTGCAAAAAGCA
>CAUJKI010000039.1 GCA_963205015.1 Pseudomonadota bacterium | reverse complement strand
CATCCGCGTTCGTCGCCAGGCTTCGCAAAAGCTCGTCGTTGCCGACAGTCCAGAACGGTCGATCCTTCGCGATGGGGTTCATGGCGCCGCCTTCCCAAATGGGCTGCCCCATCTTAGTGCTCCACTCATCGGTCGGTCTCCTTGGGGTAGCGTCGCTTGATTGCAGCTCAAGCGATCCGACGCGCGGTCACCTTGCGTTCGTCACACGGCCGGTCATCATAGCTGGGCCATGTGGCGGTCCGGTCGCGTCGCCAATCTGGCCAGGGTCCCTATGGGTATTGTCGCACGTCCCGATTAGGGGATTTTACTGATAGACCTGTGCCCCCAGCCAGCGACCAATGGCATCGTAGGAATTTCGTCGGCCCCATGCGCGTGATCGCCTCTCGCGACCCCTATTCTACGCATCGGAGATGAAGATATGCCTCTGAACAGAGATCGCAGCGACCTCCACGGCCACGAACGGCTCTGCACCACAAAATTCCGCTTTACGCCAAAGTCGCGCTACCTCCTGGCATCGGGTTCTCAAACTGCCAGGAATCTGATGACGGCGTCACGTTCGCACTCCTTGAACGACGCGATCCTGAAATGCTTGCATCGCGACGATCCCCTGCGCCACACCTATCTGCGCACGCGGTGGCAGGCATCGTAGTTCTGCCAGGAGGCCAGCGATCCCACACGCCATGGTGCCTGACAATGCCGCGCCGCCAGCAATCGGCGGACCAGATGGGCCGACAGGCATCGCAAGCCGCAGGCATGAAGGCGTGGTGCAAGCACCTCGCGCGGCGGAGGCAGGCGAGCAGCGCATGGCAGAGCTGATTGACCCGCGGCTAGGCGACATCGAGGATGACGCCTCCAGCACAAAGCGACGCTCGCTCTTCGCCATGGCGGGCAGTCTGCTGGCGGAAATCAGTCTTCCGAAGCTCGTTCTGGCTTGGCTGCTTCTGATAGTGCTACCGGGCATTCTGCTCGGTCTCGCACCGCTGATTATTTCGGGTTGGCTCGCTGCTCTTTCCAGGAAGATTGCGGCACCCTTGGACGAAATCTGGCCGCTGCTCGTGCTCATCCTGGTCATTGTCGCCGGATACCTGGGCGGACGGCCTCTGTACCGGCTGGCAGAGAGCGGCTTCTGGTCGCTCAACTCGGTGGCCGTGCAGCCGGGGTATGCGCTCTGCCGCGAGAGCCTTCGCCATCTTGTGGAGCGCGTGCTGCGCGGAAGGAGCGACGCTGAGAGCCGTGCGCGTCTGCGCGCAGCGACCGCCGCTGGCGCTGGATTGATGCTGTTCGGGATTGCCCTGAGCGTTGTTCTGCTGGCCTGGCCGGCATCGCGCTGGCTGGGCGCCGTCGCAGATCTTGCCGCGCCGCAGCGACTGATCGTTCCGGCGCTTGCCAATGCTGTCGTCATCGTGAGCGGATATCTGGCCGCCGCTGCCCTCGTCTGGGGACTGGCCGATGCCGTCATGGATCAGCCTCGCGATCTCCTGGGGTTCGATCACGTCCCGCCGGGTGTGCGGACGTGGCGCATCGCCCATCTCTCGGATCTCCACGTCGTCGGCGAGCGCTACGGCTTTCGCATCGAAAGCGGGCGCTCAGGCCCGCGCGGCAACGGGAAGCTCGAGCATGTGCTGGCCCGACTGGAGCAAATTCATCGCGATCAGCCGCTCGACTTCGTGCTCGTCACGGGCGACGTGACGGATGCGGGCCGCTCGGCAGAATGGGCTGAGTTCATGTCGGCCCTTGCGCGCTATCCGCGACTGGCCGCGCGGACCTTCCTCCTTCCGGGCAATCACGATGTGAACGTCGTCGACCGGGCGAACCCGGCGCGGCTCGATCTGCCGACAAGCCCCGGCCGGCGTTTGCGCCAGGTACGCGCACTCTCGGCCATGGCCGCAGTACAGGGCGCGAGCACGCAGGTCATCGACCCGGACACCAAGCGCATAGGTGGCACTCTATTCAACGCGCTGGAAAGGCACCGCGCGCATATCGCGGCCTTCGCCGATACCGGAAGCGTGCGCCTGTCGATGGGCTTGGCCGCACTCTGGGACGAGCTGTTTCCCATGGTGATCCTGCCCGACAGCGAGGATGGTTTGGGTATCCTGCTGATCAACTCGACGGCTGAAACGCACTTCTCCTTCACCAACGCGCTCGGCCTCGTGTCGAGTACGCAAGCACGCCGGATCTTGACTGCCCTCGAGCTGTTCCCGCACACCCATTGGATTCTGGCCATCCATCATCACCTCATCGAGTATCCGAAACTCGCCACTGCGCTTTCGGAGCGGATCGGGACGGCGTTGATCAATGGCAGTTGGTTCGTCCGCCAGCTGCAGCCCATGGGTCAACGGATCGTGACCATGCACGGCCATCGCCATATCGACTGGATCGGCACGTGTGGCAGCGTGCGGATCGTCTCTGCGCCATCCCCGGTCATGGAGGCCACGAACGAGCAAGCCACCCACTTTTATATCCATCGCCTGGCAATTGGCGCCGAGGGCAGGCTCCTTCTTGCGGAGCCCGAGCGCGTGGAGATCCCTGGCGAGGACGGGATGCCGGCTTAGTTCATGCTCCGGGCGCGTGGTCCGGTGCCGCGAGCAGATCGGCCAGCCAGCGGCTCGAGGGATGCTGCGCGCAAAATGTCAGAATCGCGATCGTTATCGGCACGCCGATGAAGGCCCCGAACATGCCCCACAGAAATGTCCAGAGGAACACGGAGAAGAGGACGATGAAAGGAGACATGGCGAGTGCGCTGCCGGACACGTACGGCTCGATATAGCTGCCGATGACGAACTGCGCGATGTTCAGACAGATGAACACGATCAGGGCTTCCTGCCACGCTCCGAACTGCGCCAGCGCGAACAAGGTTGGGAAGACGGTGGCGATGAACGGACCGATGAAGGGAATGTAATTCAGGGCGAAGGCGATCACGCCCCATTCGGTTGCCAGCGGCAACCCTGCGACCGAAACGATTATCCAGATGAGGGTCCCGGTCGCAGCACTCATCAACGTCCTGATGATCGCGTAGCGACGGAGTTTTGCCGCGGTCTCCGCGACGCCATGGAGGGCAACGCGCGCCGCGCCCTGGTTCGGCATGGCGCGAAGCTTCCGTTCCGCACCATCGACCTCGAGAAGCCCGAGAATCACGTACACAGTGACGACCAACCAGAAGCTGATCGTCGTGTTGAGACGTCCGGTGACTTCCTGCGCAGTACGCACGAGCCAGCGCATATTGAAATGTTCTGCCCACAGCCCTGCGACGGCGATGCCGTGTTGCTCCAGCCAGGTTGCCATATTCGTGTACAGAAGCTGGAACCGCTCGGTGTCCGTAGCCAACCATCTCGCGATACGGCCTAAACTCCAGGCAATGAGCGAGCCGAAGATCACGAACACGACAGCAATGATGGCAATCACGATGGCCAGCGCGACAAGCCTCGGCATCCGAGCTTGCAGCCACTTCTGCATCGGCCACACGATGGCGATGATGAAAAGAGCACAAGCAATCGGCGCGAGGACGGAGCCGGCGAAGTAGATCGCGGCGAACATCGCGATCACTGCGACGACTCCTATGGACGCAAGTAACAGGCTGCTCCCTCCCGCGCGACTGGGCGACGGAGGTCCGACGCTCGTCGGGGCTTCTGCTTGATCAGACATGATCTGGTCGTGCAATGATGGAGCGTACTACGAACATACGGCCCGGCAGAACGACGGCCATGTATTGATCACGCGCAGTGCCATGCCGGAAGGAGATGCGCTTGGCGCATGACGCTTCGAGCACATTTCCAGCAGAGCGACGTCAACCTCGGGCTTCCGCGCGCGCCTCAGCGCCAGCGCCAGCCGCACTGACGACGTCCCCGATGCCACCAGCAGACCCATCTGCGGCGGCGCCCGCGGCGACGCGGGCCGACTACCACGACCTGCGCCTTCTCGATGAGTGGATCGGCTCCTTGCACGCTATCGGTACGAGAGGCCAACGGTGCGGCGTGCGCTTCCTGCGTAAGAAGTTTCGATAGCACTGAGGACGCGGCTGCCGCGCTCAAACTCAGTGCCAACATCTGGCGACGGTTCATGCAAGTCACTTGGCTGTCTCCCGAGGTGGAATTACCTAATCCCCAGGCGTAGAACTCTGCAGACTAGCAAGAGACACGTACATCCGGCGAAACCCCTGAATTCCTTAGGGGGCTGCCCTCATCCGATCCGCGTCATCAGAAGCTTCCCACGAGCGAGCCCGCAATAATCACGAAGACCAGGGCAATGAGCGCTCCCACGATCGCAGCCATGACAATGTCGAGATAGCCCTCTTTGTGGGTCACGTCGCACACTGAGAGCAAGGTTACTACGGCACCGTTGTGCGGAAGGCTGTCGAGCGTGCCGGCGCCAATCACTGCGACGCGGTGCATCAGATCCGGATTCATCCCGATCTCGGCGGCGAGCTTCATATAGCTCGGCCCCAGTGCATCGAGGGCTATCGTGAGGCCGCCCGAGGCCGAGCCGGTGAGCGCAGCGAGGATGTTGGTGGCCACTGCAAGCGAGACCAGAGGACCGCCGCCGATGGAGAGCACCCAGTCGCGCACGTCGGCGAAGGCTGGAAGCGCGGCCACAATGGCGCCGAAGCCGACGAGGCTTGCTACCGAGACGATAGGCAGAACCGAAGCGTTGGCGCCTGCGCTCATGGTGGCCCGCAGCTCCGGCACGCTGCGGAAGTTGATAACGATCACAGTTACGATTGCGGTCAACAGGGCCACGATTACCGACCACACGCCGCCCACCGCAGAGAGACTCGAGGATCCCCACTGCGGCTCGGCAAGGAAAGCGGCGTCCATTCGCGGTAGGACCACAAACGACATCAGGAGATTGGTGAGGATCACTACGACGATGGGCAAGGCCGCGAGCGCGATGGGTGGCCCGCTCGGTGCGGCGGCGCTGCGGTGAATTTCGGCCGGATCGAACTCGCGCGCGGTTGAAGCGCGCTCGCGAATAATGGGATCATCGGCTGCTTCATCAGCCGCGTCGGTATCGTCCGGGCCGAAGCCTTCGCCGGCGAGGCGCGCCTTCGCTTCGGCGCGCTTCAGCCACCACATACCGAAGCTGAGCATGATCAGTGACGCGATGATTCCCAGGCCCGGCGCTGCAAATGGCGTGGTGCCGAAGAACGGCATGGGAATGGCATTCTGTATGGCAGGCGTACCGGGCATCGCCGACATGGTGAATGTAGATGTGCCGAGCGCAATCGCGGCCGGCATCAGTCGGCGCGGCACGCCCGCGCGGCGGAACAGTGCCATGCCCATCGGGGCAAGCACGAAGAACGCAACGAATAGGCTGACGCCGCCGTAAGTGACGATGGCGCCTGACAGCACTACTGCCAGGATCGCCCGCTGCGAACCGAGCTTGCTGGTCATGTAGTTGGCGATCGAGGTTACTGATCCGGAGTCCTCCATCAGTTTGCCGAACAGGGCGCCCAGCAGAAACAGCGGAAAGAACTGCGCTATGAAGTCCGCGGCATTGCTCATGAAAGTCTGCGTCCAGCTCGCAAGCAGCGGCTGGCCGGAGAATGCGGCGGCGATCAGGCCGGCGAGCGGCGCCAGGATGAGGATACTCGAGCCGCGGAACGCGAAGTAGATGAGGCCGGCGAGCCCGACAAGGATGCCGAGGAGCCCCATGGCTCACATCATCTCCGAAATCAACTGGTCGATGGGGAGGGTGGACCGCTTGCCGATATCGTCGGCGTGCTGCGCGAGGAACTCCTCCGCGGATTTGCGGCCTTCATCGCGCAACATGCTGAGGAAATCCCATTCGGCATTCAGTTTCGAGGAATAGCCGAGCTTGTTCATGACGGGGTTGCGCACCATGTGGACGCGCATCCTGGCCCATTCGGCGCCTTCGCTGTTTCCGGGAACTGTGTTCTGGCGCAGCAGCGCCATCATTTTCAGTTCCTTGATCAGTACTGCGTTGAACGACACCTCATTGAGACGGTTGAGGATCTCGGCGACGGTTTTAGGTGTGCCCGGTCGCTCGACCGGATTGATGGGAATGAGGATCGTGTCGTCGGATACGAGTTCGCCAACCAGCGGCGCCAGGGTGGGATTGCCCGAATAGCCACCGTCCCAATAGCTCTCGCCATCGATCTCGACTGCCTGGAACAGAGTCGGCAGACAAGCCGAGGCCATCAGCACCTCGGGCGTGATATCGGCGTTGCGGAACACCCGCGGGCGCCCCGTGCGCACATTGGTAGCAGTGATGAATACCTTGATGGGAGAGTTCCGGAGCCGCTCGAAATCGATCTCGTTCTCCAGTATGGGCGCCAGCGCGTTCAGGCCGCCCGGGTTGAGCTGATATGGAGAGAACAGTCGCGACATGAAGTCCATGGCGACGAACATCGGCGAATGGTCAAGCGACCAGCGGCCGAACATTCGGTCGAGCGGCGTGCGTTGGAAGGGGCTGAAGCGGGCGGCATCCGATACGTGCCGCCAGTAGATGTCGAGTGCCTTGCGCGCGCCCGCCGCCCCTCCCGCGGCCCAGCCGTCGGCCAATACTGCGGCGTTCATCGCTCCCGCCGAGGTGCCGGACACACCTTCTACTTCGAGCCAGGGCTCCTCTAGCAGCCGATCGAGCACACCCCAGGTGAAGGCACCGTGAGAGCCGCCGCCTTGAAGAGCAAAGTCGACAACCACCTTCGCGCGGCGCGGAGCCGGACGTTTGGCTCGATTGGCATCTGAGGACGTCTCTTGGGAAATCTTCACGAGGGACCTCGCATCACGCCGAGAGGGTGCAGTTGCTGTGCGCTCGCGACCCTACGGTGGCCTGCTGGGTGAGGTTCCGCGAAGCATTCGCCATTCGCTACGAATTTCGCATGTTGGCTTGCTTGCCGACCCGTTCAGCGAACGGGTCTCCGGCTGCGGGCTCTGCCGGCACCCACGAGGCGATGTTGCTTAGCTGCCAACGCAGACCGAAGACCCCGAGGATGGCGGTGAGCAGCGCCGGCAGAAAGCTTCCGGAAGAATCTGCCGGGGTTGGCAGGAGAAGTTGCCCCCCGGTGACGATCAGTGCTGCGCCACTGAAAGCAGATGCGACGATGATGAACAGGTCGAAGTACCGTAGCGCGACGGCGGCGCCGGCGAGGCCGCCAACCGCAGCCAAGGCGACGCCGGAAAAGCCGGACATCAAGCGATCCAGGCCCAGGACGGCAAAGATGGTCAGAACGAGCGCCATCCCTCCCATGAAACCGACGAGGGTGCGTCGATACGGCTCCAGGAAATAGGTGGCGCCTGCGGCTGCGACCGCCGCCACAATGCCCAGCGTGATGGCAACGGCACCGACGTCGCCCGTGATTGACCTGCCGAGGAGCAATCCGATCTCGAAGCCGAAAAGGCCGTAGAGAAGCGGTAGCCATGCGTAGAACATGAGGAGACCAAATCCCATGATCCCGAGGCCGCAAAGAATGAGAAGGATCGCGAACGAGAACATCATGTCTCAACCCCCTGCACGCTCAACGCGCGGTGCGGCGACTGGACTGGGGAACAGCCAGCACAGCCACACTAGTGGCGGCTGCGGCGGTGGTCCTATCAGGGGTGGCCCTCAATCCATCAGGGCGTACCCCTAGAGATTTCGATTGGCGGCATTGTGCTGGTTGGAGAGCGGTCTTGGCTACGGTACCGCGATCACGATCACGCCGATGGCAATCAAGAGAACGCCCAGCCAATCCGAGAACGCAAGTTTCTCGCCGAGGAACACGACGCCGAAAACCGCGACAAGAACCACGCTCAGCTTGTCCACGGGAGCAACGCGGGCGGCATCGCCGAGTTGAAGGGCGCGGAAGTAGCAAAGCCATGACGCGCCGGTTGCAAGACCGGAAAGCGTAAGGAAGAGATACGTCCAGCCCGAGATGCTCCCAAGCGATTGAAATTGTTTGCGCATGAGCAGAACGCCGCCAAGGGCAACCAATATTACGACCGTTCTAATGAATGTGGCGAGATCCGAGTCGATATTCTCCAGCCCAGCCTTTGCGAAAATGGCTGTCAACGCTGCAAAGACAGCAGAGAGGATCGCCCACACAATCCAGGGTGAAATGTTGGCCTCAAACATGGTTGCTCCTATGCACCGGGGCGACGGCTCTCATGCCCTACAAACTCTGGCGGACTGGACAGGCGAATGGGATGTCGGCCGCGCAATGGATGTAGGCCGGACGGCGCGCTGAGACCAATAAATCATTGTCGCACATGCGCCGTGCGATGCTGGCGCCCCATTCAAGGACCAGGAGCCGGGCCGGAGCGCTCACACGGGGCTAAAGGATGCAGGCCCGAAGAATCGATATGAGGCGAAGAGGAGCGAGTAGCGAGATGCTGGCTGGCTGGCTGGCGGTGGCTGGCTGGCTGGCTGCACAGCACCTAAGCCCGGAAGCGTGTAGCAGTATAGCGCGCGGGCTAAGGGAATTAGGATGATCGCTTGGGCGCCGGAGCAATCGCCTTGCGGAAGTCGCTGAGCGTCTCGAGTGTCGCGAGGGCGCTACGCTGATCGGCCGCCGCGATGCCCACGATCAAGGCCTCCAGACACGCCAATGTCGTGCCGTGCAAGGCAACCTGCTCGGCAAGTCCTCGAGGCGCGGGGACGATGACATCGGCATGGCGGGCGAGGCTCTGGTCGAGGGAGTCGCTGATCAACACGATCGGAAGCTTCAGCCGACGCCCTTCTTCCATTGTCGCCGCAGCTTCGCCGTAGGCTCGACCGTAGGCCATGATGAGCAACGCTTCGCATCCGCTGAGCTGAAGCAATTGATCGGCGAGTGAGCTGCCGGTCCCAGTGAGGACGTGGCACTGCTTGCCGTTCCGGGTGAGCATCATGCCGGCATATCCGGCAAGGAACGCCGTGGGCCCGATCCCGAAAACAGCGATCCGCCGAGGTTCTTTGAGCACTCTTGCCGCGGCTGCGAGTTTGGTCCGCATCTCATGTGAGCTTGCCTGGTTGACACCCGCCTGTTGCGCCGAGAGGACGAAATCGATCCCACGTTCCACGCCGCCTTCAACGATGGACAACGTGCGTTGCATATTGTCGGCAGGGCTGACGCCTCTTCCGAAGGTCGCCGCCAGATCGCGTTTGAGTTCAGGCAAGCCGGAAAAGCCGAGCGCCTGAACGGCACGAACGACAGTCGCATCCGAGGTCCCGATCGCCTGCGCCAGTTCGGCGGCGGTCTTGGTCATGGCTTCGACACGGTGAGCGTCGATATATGCTGCTACGCGGCGGGACGAGGCGCTGAGTGAAGCCGCGCGTTCAGCCAAGCGTGCTGTCAGTCGGTCTCTTACCACTCCTTATCTCCCCACTATCGTACGCTCCGATGTCGTCGATACTACACGGATCGTAGAAAACGTAGCAATCACTACGGTGGGTCTGGCGCTGCGACCGATCTGAGGGCTGCAGTAGAATCCCAAGTCTGAATTATATCTTTATTTATCAGTGCATTAAGCTGCTAGCGTGTCGCCCGCGCAACGCCTTTTATCCGTCTCCATGCGACGCCGACCATAATATTTACTGCTACAGTCATGAAATCGACGGTGCTTGTGGGTCGTAGCCAGCCAGCAAGCCAGCCGAACTTACGCCAGCCAGCAAGCAAGCAAACCCAAATCCAACACGCCGAAACACGAAGGGCGGCACAAGCGCTGTTCCGATAGGAGACATCATGGCTGGGCTGAAGGTTGGCTCTCTCGGATGGAGAGTTCACAAGTATGTGGGGGAAGCGTCATTAGCGGCAATTCTGACTGCTTCGTGCAGCGTCGTTGCTTTCCAGAGCGTGAGTACCGCGCACGCGCAGCAGCCCCCGACGTCACTACCGCAACTGAGTGTTGAAGCGACAGCGGTCAAGAAGAAAGCTCCTGCGAAGGCCAAGCGAAGAGCAGCCGCTCAGCCGCAGCAGGCAGCACCACCACCTGCGCCGACAACGCCTCCTCCGGAGGCCACGACGAATCCAGGTGGAGTTACGGGCTATCAAGCAACCCGTACCTCAACGGCGACGAAGACCGATACCCCGCTCATTGACGTGCCACAAGCCATCTCCGTCGTCACCAGAGAGCAGATCGAGGATCAGAGCGCGCATTCGCTTGCGGACGTCGTGCGCTACATACCGGGCATCTATATCGCCCAGGGTGAAGGCCATCGTGATGCGCCGATCATTCGCGGACAGGCCTCCACTGCGGATCTCTTCCTGAACGGCATCCGCGATGACGTGCAGTACTACCGGGATTTCTACAACATAGATCGCGTCGAAGTGCTGCGCGGGCCGAATGCCATGATCTTCGGGCGCGGTGGCGGCGGCGGCGTGATCAATCGCGTTTCGAAGGAAGCGGGACCAACGCCGTTCAATGAAGTTTCGGCGACGCTCGGCACGTTCGGAGAACGTCGTGCAACAGTCGACGTCAACCAACCGATCAATGACAAGTGGTCGGTCAGGATCAACGGTTTGGTCGAAGACTCGGAGACCTATCGGGATTACTTCGAGAGAAAGCGCTACGGGTTCAATCCCACGATCACGTTCGCGCCGGATGCGCAGACGCGGTATGTCGTTTCGTATGAATTCTTCAAGGACGATGGCACTACAGATCGAGGTGTACCATCCTTCGGTGGCAAGCCCGTGCCGACATCGCGTTCGCAATTTTTTGGCAACCCGGATGTCAGTCACTACGGTGTGGAAGCTCACATACTGCGCAGCCATCTTCAGCACTGGACTGACGCGGGCGTAAAGATCAGCAACCAAACGGTCTTTGCGAGTTACGATAAGTTCTACCAGAACGTCCTTCCTGGTGCGGTCACCGGCATCGGCGCTCTCGATACGGTCTCGCTGTCGGGCTACAACAACCACACCGATCGCACGAGCATCTTCAATCAGACCGACATCAGCTATGCGTTCGACTTCGGCTGGATGAAGCACACCGTGCTGCTGGGCGCTGAGCTGAGCCGGCAGACCACCGACAACTTCCGTGAAACTGCCTACTTCAACAATCTCACCACGTCGATCTCGGTGCC
>CAUJKI010000038.1 GCA_963205015.1 Pseudomonadota bacterium | reverse complement strand
TCCGAGAGCCATGGCCCTCCTGCTGGCGAGCCGGCACGAAAGGGCTTCGGCAGCCGCCTCATATCGGCCAGCGCCTCTCAGCTCGGCGGTACGGCCGAGGTCTCGTTCCTGCGTGAGGGCGTGAGGGCGACCCTCATGTTCCCCGCCCGTGAGCAGTCCGTGGCCTGAGGCGGCGCGCTACAGTCCGCGACGACGTGCAAGGTCTGCGGACACTTCAGCAGCCCGCCGGATGAAACCCTCGACGGCATCCATATTCCACGAGCCGAGGCGCGAGGCGACAGCCGCCGAGGTGTCGGCAAGCTGATCCGTCATGCGGGAGAGCGGCCTGTTCCGCCTCAACGCGCGCTCCATCGAAGCGAGCTCGCGCCCGAGCCGCTTCTCGATCGTGCGTACGCGCGACGTCGACGAATTGCGATTGGCAAGCGCCATCGCCGCCAAAGCACCCACGGCGACTGCGGCCCCGACGACGAGGGCCGGATTGTTCCGGGCGGTATCTGCGACCCAATCGAACGCGGATTGATCGCTTGCCCCATTGCGCGAGGCATCTGCGTTATCCTCAAGAGGCATCTCGGGGCGATTGGGCATGGCGAACGACCTCGGCTGCTTGCGCTGCTTCCTGGGCTCTAAACACCCATGCGCGGGCCAAGGTTCCCCTCCGCGCCGATGGCCGGCCGCCCCGGCCAGCAATCCCTGATATACTGTCTGCCCGACTTCAGGATCAGGCTCCCACGTGCCCCGAATGCGTATTGAAACTCCCGCCGGCGACGCCCTGGCGTACGAGGACTTCGCGCGCCTCCTCGATCGTCTGGAGCAGTCGAGCCTCTGGCTGGATGCGCAGTACCGCATCCCGCTCACGCGCTTCCACGTCGGATGGGACCCGATCATCGGCCTTGTCCCCGTCGCGGGAGACATCTTCACCGCAGCACTCAGCATCCGGAATATACACTGGGCCTACCGGCTCGGCGCGGACGCGCCTCTGCTGCGCCGGATGGCGTTCAATGCGGCGATCGACGCGCTGCTGGGCGCCGTGCCGATCGTCGGCGTGGTGTTCGACGCCTGGTATCGCGCCCACCTGCGCAACCTGGACCTGCTTCTCAGCGCGCTGGCGGCCGAGCGGCGGCGCGTGGACTGAGCCCCCAGCGCGCTTTGCGGTAGTTCCAATGTCGGTAAAGACATGCAAGTCTTTGCTTGCAACAGAGAATCGAAAGGACGGGAATGTACCGGATCGGCGTCGACATCGGCGGCACCTTCACCGATTTTGCCTTGAGCAGCCCATCCGGCGGCCGAATGGCGATCCACAAGAGGCTCACCACCCCCCACGATCCTTCCGAGGCCGTGCTCGCGGGTGTCGCTGCGCTCGTCGCGGAGAACGGCGTCGAGATCGGCTCTGTGACCGACATCGTGCACGGCACCACCTTGGTGACGAACGCCGTCATCGAACGGCGCGGCGCGGTGACCGGCATGCTGGTGACGACCGGGTTCGGCGACATCATGGATATGGGTCTCGAGCGCCGCTATGACCTCTTCGATCTCAGGATCAAGTATCCGCCGCCCCTCGTGCCGAGGCGTCTCAGGATCGAGGTCGACGAGCGCGTGCGCTACGACGGCAGCATCGAGCGGCCACTCGATGAGGCGGGCGTCATCGCCGCGGCGAAGAAATTCCGCGAGCTGGGTGTCGAGGCCGTCGCCGTCTGCTTCCTGCACGCCTATGCCAACCCGGCGCCGGAGCAGCGCGCCGCCGAGATCCTGCGCAAGGCCGCTCCCGAGCTGACGGTCTCGACCTCGGCCGATGTCTTTCCCAACATGCGCGAGTTCGAGCGCTGGACGACGACGACACTCAATGCCTTCACGCAGCCGATGTTCGACCGCTACGTCAAGCGGCTCGAGGACGGGCTTGCGAGCGCGGGTTTCGGCGGCCGGCTCTACATCATGGGATCGAGCGGCGGCACGCTCACCACGGATGCCGCGCGCCGCTATCCCGTGCGCGCACTCGAGTCGGGACCGGCCGCGGGCGCCTTGATGAGCGCGCATCACGGACGCTCTCTCAAGCTGCCGAACCTGCTTTCCTTCGACATGGGCGGCACCACCGCGAAGGGCGCACTCGTCCGCAATGGTCAGGCCATCAAGAAGTACGCGATGGAAGTAGCCCGCGTGCACGAGTTCCGCCAGGGCAGCGGCCTTCCCATCCGCATTCCCGTCATCGACATGATCGAGATCGGAGCCGGCGGCGGCTCCATTGCCGAGGTCGATGAGCGCGGCCTGCTCCGCGTCGGCCCGCGCAGTGCGGGTGCCATGCCGGGTCCCGCCTGCTATGGCCAGGGTGGCACGCGCCCGACGCTCACCGACGCCAACCTCGTTCTCGGTTACCTCGATCCCGACTTCTTTCTCGGCGGCAAGATGAAGCTCGACAAGCCGGCAGCGGATGCGGCGATCGCGGAGAGTGTCGGCAAGCCCCTGAAGCTCGAGACGCTGCGCGCGGCCTGGGGCATTCACGACATCATCTGCGAGGATGTCGCCCGCGCCTTTCGCATTCACGCCACGGAGCGCGGCTTCGACTACCGCAACAGCAGCATGGTGGCGTTCGGCGGCTCCGGCCCGCTCCATGCCCTGTCGGTCGCGCGCAAGCTCAAGATCCCCCGCGTGATCCTCCCCGTCGGTGCCGGCGTGATGTCGGCACTTGGCCTGCTCGTGAGCCCACTTGCCTTCGAGGTCGCCCGCTCGTGGCGCATCCACGTCGCGGATATCGATGCCAAGGATTTTTCGACGACCTTCGCCGCGCTGGAGAACGAGGCGGCGGGCTACCTCAAGCGGGCCGGCGTTCCCGATGGCGACATAAAAATCGTGCGCCATCTCGACATGCGCTACCAGGGCCAGGGCCACGAGATCGAGGTGACACTGCCCTCGACGAATGATGTTGCCGGCATCTTCGAGGATCTCGGCGAGTTGTACGGCCGCGCCTATGAGAAGACCTACGGCCTTCGCCTTGACGAGCCGATCGAGATCGTCAACTGGAAGGTCGAAGCCGTCGGACCGACGCCCTCCATCGCCGAGGGATACGGCAGCTCAGCCGCAGGCGCTGCCGACCGCGCGCAGAAGGGCACGCGCCAAGCCTACGATCCGGCGCGTGGCGGCCTCGCGGCATGGCCCGTCTATGACCGCTATGCGCTCGTGCCCGGTGCGGTCGTGAAAGGCCCCGCCCTCATCGAGGAGCACGAAAGCACGTGCGTCATCGGCGCGGGCGACTCCGTGACCGTCGATACCCATTTCAATCTCGTCGCAGAACTGAGCGCTTGAAGAGAGCCCCATCCATGAGCACTGGCATGAGCAACGCCCCCTTCGACGCCGTCAGCCTCGGGATCATGTGGGACCGGCTGGTCTCGCTCACCGACGAGATCGTATCGACGCTCGTCCGCAGCTCGTTCTCGACGATCGTCTACGAGAGCTATGACCTCTCCTGCGTCGTCCTCGACGCCGACACCAACTCGATCGCGCAAGGCACGTTCGGCATTCCGGCCTTCATCGGCAGCGCGCCCGTGACGCTGCGCCATATGCTGAAGAAGTTTCCCGCCGAGACACTGAAGCCCGGCGATATCGTCGTCACCAACGATCCCTGGCTCGGCACGGGGCACCTCTTCGACATCACGATGATGCGCCCGGTCTTCCGCAAGGGCCGCATCGTCGCCTATACGGTCAGCATCACGCATCTTCCCGACATCGGCGGCAACGGCTTCGGCTCGGCCTCCACCGAGGTCTACCAGGAAGGCCTGCGTCTGCCGATCTGCAAGCTCTACGAAGCCGGCCGCCTCAACGAGCTGATCGTCGAGATCATCCGCACGAACGTGCGCGTGCCCGAGCAGGTCATGGGCGACGTCATGGCCAACGTGAGCTGCAACGAGGTCGGCGGACGCGAATTGCTCGCCTTCATGGACGAGTATGGCCTCGAGGATCTGCGCGACCTCTCGGCGGCAATCCGCAGCCAGTCCGAGCGCGCCATGCGGGCGAAGATCAGCGAGTTCCGCGATGGCACGTACCGCAATCGCATCAAGGTCGAAGGTTTCGGCGAGCCCGTCGAGTTCGTCGTCCGCGTGGACGTCAAGGGCGACAGCGTCGAGATCGACTTCGACGGCACCTCGGGATGTGTTCGCGCCGGCGTCAACGTCCCCATCTGCTACACGAATGCCATGGGCCTTCACGCGATCAAATCGTTGACGCTCCCGTCGATCCCGAACAACGAAGGCTCCGTCGCGCCGATCAAGGTGAAGGCACCTCCCGGCTGCATTCTCAACGCACTGCCGCCCTTCCCGACCGGTGGGCGCCACGCCATGGGACACTTCGTGACGCCGACGATCTACGGTGCCCTCGCGGAAGCGGCACCCGATCGCGTGCAGGCCGATTCCGGTATGATGAACCTCATCACCTTCCAGGGCGTGAGGCGCGATGATCGGCCCTTCTCCTGCCTCTACTTCGCGGCCGGCGGATATGGCGCGCTGGAGAACCTCGACGGCTGGGCGACGCTGCCTCACCCGTCGAACATGGCTGTCGTCCCGGTCGAGATCTGGGAGACGCTGACCAACATGACCATCGAGAGCAAGCGCCTGCTCACCGACTCGGGCGGCCCCGGACGCTGGCGCGGCGGCCTCGGCCAGGAGGTGGTGCTGCGCAACGACACTGGCCACACCCTGACCATGCTCGGCATGGGCAATCGCATGGAGTTCCCGGCCCGCGGCACCTTCGGCGGTGGCGCCGGTACGCTGCGCGTGCACGCCGTCGATGGCAAGCCGGTGCACGCCAAGGGACGCGTCGAGGTCGCACCCGGCGCGCGCATCACCGTCACCGAAGCGGGCGGTGGCGGCTTCGGCGATCCGCGCCAGCGCAGCCGCGAAGCTCTCCGCACGGACATGCTCGACGGCTTCGTCAGTGCGGATGCTGCGCGGGCCATCTACGGCGCGGAGGGGTGAGCCCGGGTTGGTGAGCAAACATCGCGCGACGCTAGAGCCGGAAAGTGTTCGTCCGGTCGAGGAAGTTGCGCAGGTGGATCACCGAACGGTCGGCCTCGAGGAAGATCACGGCATAGGCCGGGGGCTCGTGGCTGCCCGGCACGACGCCTTCCATGACGAAGTCGAGCGCGACCTGGTGGTTCGTCGCCGGCAGCACGGAATAGGGAATGCCCATCCATGTGCCGCTGATCGGGCGATGCAGATGCCCCATGAACAGATGCTTGATATTCGTTCGGCCCTTGAGAACCTCGCCGAGCCGCTCCCCGTCGCGCAGACGGTTCACGTCCATGCGCTTGAGGCCCACGGGGAAGGGATGGTGGTGCACGAAGAGATACACCGGCCTGTCGCCCGCGCGATCCAGCTCCTGGGCAAGCCACGCCGCACGCGGCGCGCAGAATGAGCCATAGGGCACGCCCGGCTCGTTGCTGTCGAGGCAGATGAAGCGCCCCGCGGACGTGTCGAAACTGAACTGCACGAACCCGTTCGGATCACGCGGCCTCTCGGGAAACGCCGCTTTGAAGTTCTCGCGGTTGTCGTGGTTCCCGATCATCAGGTGATAGGGAAGCTTCAGGTTCGCGAGGTGCGCGATCAGCCGTGCATAGGAATCGGGATGACCGGTGTGTGCGAGGTCGCCCGTGAAGACCACGAAGTCCGCATCTGCGTGATATTCGTTCACGTCGGCAATGCACGCGGTCAATCGCTCGTGGGGATTGAGCCCGTAGAGGTCGCCACCGTCCGGAACCAGGTGTACGTCGGAGATCTGCAGGAACTTCATGGCCGATTGTCACTCATAGCGGTCGATGGGGGCACCGGGCGGACGTGATCTCCCGCCCGGCGCATGAACGATCTCACTTGGGAAGCAGCTTTTGGACATCATCCGCCATGGCTGCAAGTGCCGCCTTGGGCTCCGCCGACTTGTCGACGACGGTCTGCAGGCGGTCCTTGATCGTGGAGATGATCTTCAGGTTGTTCTCGCCCGGGAAAGCGTACCAGGCGGTCATGAACGGCTGCTGGGCCAGCGAGGTCAGATGATTGGGCCGCGTCGCATAGAACGGCTTGAGCATCTTGGGATCGTCGGCAGGAAGCGAGTTCGGGGGCATGTAGCCTGTCCCTTTCACCATCATCGTGGCACCTTCCGCCCCGGTGATGAACTTCATGAAGCGCCACGCCGCGGCCTGCTTCTCTGGCGTCGAGGCGAACATCAGCGCCGCGGCGCCACCCGTCGGCAGCTTGGCGTTCGGCCCCGGCACGGGGAACGTCGCCGTGCGCCACTTGAAGCGTCCACCGACGCTGTCGTCCGCGACGCGCAGCAGCGACGTCGACTCCGTCCAGATACCCATCTTGCCGGCGAAGAACGTCGAACGCGCCGCCTCGTGCGCCAGGTCCGGCATATTGCCTTCGCGGACGAGACGGCCGAGCAGTTCGACGGAGCGCTGGCCGGCCTCGCCGTTCATGGTGAGCGTCTTCTCGTCGGCGCTCATCATGGTGCCGCCGTGCGAGAAAATCAGTGCCTGCCAGAGCCAGTTACCGGTGATCTGCCAGGAATGGTAGAGGCCGACGGTGTCGTTGCCGAGTGCCTTGATCTTGTTGGCGAGCTCGATGATGCCGTCCCACGTCTTGGGGAAGTTGTTCGGGTCGCCGCCCGCCTTCGCCACCAGATCCTCGTTGAAGTAGATGATCGGCGTCGAGACTGCGAATGCGAGCCCGTACGGCTTTCCGTTGAACGTGCCGAGCGCCATCATCGAGTCGGAGAAGCCATCACCCTTCCAGTTCTTCTCCTTGGCGATGAACGGTCCGATATCCACGGCGATGCCGCGATCGACGAACAGCCGCTGCAGGTTGATCGCCTGCAGCGCCACGTCGGGAAGCTGCTTGGTGATCGACTGCCGGAGCGCCGTCTGCGCCGCGTCCTCATATTCCTTGTAGGCGGGGCGATAGGTGACGGTGACGTCCGGATTGGCCTTCTCGAACTCCGTCTTCAGCTCCGCGAACACCTTGTCGAAGATGAAGCCGAGCGGGTACTGCACTTCGATATTGATCTTGGCCTGCGCGAGCGCGAGGCCTGGTAGCAGGATGAAGGTCGCCGATAGGACCGTCCGCAGAAATCTGAACATGGGCTTCTCCTGAACGTTCTGCTCCCCGTGACGCTCACGCCTTCATGCCGGTGAGGGTTATTCCCTCGATGAACCGGCGCTGCGCCAGCAGGAACGCAATAACCAGCGGCGCGATCGAGATCGTCGCCGCCGCCATGAGCGGTCCATAGCTGGTGCCCTGATCGTTGAGCCTGAAAAAGGCAACACCAAGCGGCGGCGTGTAGAGCGCCTGGTCGGCGACAACGATGAGAGGCCAGAAATAATCATTCCAGTGCGCCACCACGGAGAAGATTCCGAACGCCACCAGGGCCGGCACCGCCGTCGGAAGCATCACGCGCCACACGATGCCGATCTCGCTCATCCCGTCCACACGCGCGGCGTCGATCAGATCGTCGGGGACGGTCATGAAGAACTGGCGCATGAGGAAAATGCCGAACACGGAGATCGTGAAGGGCAGGATCAGCGAGGCGTACGTGTTCAGCAGACCCGCCTTGTAGAACATGATGTAGGTCGGGATCGCTGTCGCGTGCACTGGAATGAGAAGGCAGAGAAGCACGAGGCCGAGGAATGCCGAGCGCCCGCGAAACCTGAGTTTCGCCAGCGCGTAGGCAGCCGGAAGATTGACCAGCACCTGCAACAGGAAGATGACAAGCGTCACGATCACGCCGTTGAGCAGGAAGCGAAGCATCGGCACGCGTGTCAGCGCCGCCGTGTAGTTCTCGATCGCGGCCCACGTGTGCGGCAGCAGGTTGATCTCGGCGGACAGGATCTCGCCCTGCGTCTTGAAGGAGCAGAGCACCATCCACACGAACGGCGCGACGATCACCACCGCCATGGTCATCAGCACGACGTGGCGCAGGAGGCGCGCGATAGGTCCGAGCCGGTTCCCTGTCATGCGTAGTGCACCCGTTTGTCGAGGACGAAGACCTTGAGCGCCGACAGCGCCAGCACGAACAGCAGAAAGACCACCGTCACCGCCGACGCATAGCCGCTGCGGAAGAACTCGAATCCTTCCGAGTACATTGTGTAGAGCAGAACCTCGGACGCCTTGTTGGGCCCGCCCTTCGTGAGCACCTGCACCGTATCGAATACCTGGAACGAGCGGATCGCCGTGATGACGATGACGAACAGCGTCACCGGGCCCAGCAT
>CAUJKI010000037.1 GCA_963205015.1 Pseudomonadota bacterium | reverse complement strand
TGGTGCCCACCGGCTCGGGCAGCCCTTTTGGCACGCCGAAATGCATGAGCGTCGCCGGTACGAGGAAGTTCACCAGCGACGGCAGAAAGAGATGGAAGAACTCCAGGAACGTGAGCTTCCCCTTCTGCCATACCATCAGGGAGGTGATGTCGCCGAACGGAGAGATGACGCCTCCCGCATTGGCGGCCACCACGATGATGATGCAGCCCATGACGATGAACTGGTAGTTGCCGACGCCGACGGCCACCACGACGGCGCCCATGACGAGCGCCGTGGTCAGATTGTCGATGATCGGGCCGAAGACGAACGCGAGGCCACCGACCAGCCAGAAAAGCTGCCGATAGGAGAGCCTCATGCTGACGAGCTGGGACCTCAGCGTGGAGAAGACGCGCCGCTCCTGCATCGTGTTGACGTACGTGATCGCCACTACGAGGAACAGCATGAGCTCGCCGTAGTCGAGGATCACATGCTTGGCGGCGACCTCGAGCGCTGCGCTTTGACCATGTACGGCATAGACGATACCGAGGATTGCCCAGATAAGGCCCCCCGCCAGCATGACGGGTTTCGACTTGCGGAGCTGGATGACTTCCTCGACGGCCACGAATCCGTAGGCAACGAAGAAGATGAGGAGCATCAGGTAGCCGACCGGATGCCGAGTGAGATCGATGGATTTGGCAACTTCCGCCGCGTGAAGCGATGAAGGGGCGATTGTCAGCAGGGCCACAACGAGAGCCAGCAACAGCCGTCCATAGAATCCCCTCATCCTTCCTCCGAGCAATGATTTGCCGAACTTTGACTCTCTATCATTGTTTATATCCGGGCTTCGCCGCAAGGGTGCAGCATACGTATAATTTCGGAGTATCTGTCGATAACGCCGCAAACTCGAAATGCCGCTCGTTTTTTTTTTTTGCGGGACGTAGTGCGCTGCACCACGCAGCAGATGTTAGGAGTGGCGGTGGCTCGAGGCGTATGAGCGCCAGCGCGCGCTTGCGCAAGCAGCTACGCCGCCCCGATCAATATGCCTGCCGCGAGCACGAGCCCGCCGCCGAGCACGACCTGGAAGGTGGCGCGGGCGAACGGCGTTTCCATGTAGCGGTGCTGGATCCACACGATGGCCCAGAGCTCGATGAAGACGACGATGAGTGCGATCATCGTCGCAATCTGGAAATTCGGGATGAGGTAAGGGAGCGCGTGCCCGAGCCCGCCGATCGTGGTCATGATACCCGACGCAATCCCGCGCTTCCATGGTGCGCCGCGCCCCGAGAGCTTGCCATCATCATGCGCCGCTTCGGTAAATCCCATGGAGATGCCGGCGCCGACCGAAGCCGAGAGGCCGACGAGGAAGGTCGTCCACGGGTTCTGCGTCGCGAATGCGGTGGCAAAGATCGGCGCGAGCGTCGAGACCGAGCCATCCATGAGGCCGGCAAGTCCGGGCTGCACCCAGGTCAGCACGAACTGGCGGCGCGCGGCGAGGTCCTCTTCCTCGCGCGTACCCCCGCCGAGATGTTTCTCCTTGAGCTTGTCGGCTCTGGCCTCGTGGCCGGCCTCGGCCGCGGCGAGATCGCCGAGCAGCGCGCGGGTGTCGGCATCGGTCGAGCGGCCCGCTGCGGCGAGATAGAAGTCGCGGGCCTGCCGCTCCATGTCGGCGGCTTCATTGCGGATCGTATCGAGATCGAGGCTGGCGACGAGCCAGACGGGGCGCCTCGTGTAGTAGCCGGCGACGTGCTCCCGGCGGATCGGGACGATGAAGTCGCCGAAGCGGCGCTTGTACATCTCGATCAAGCGGCGGCGGTGCTGGTTCTCCTCGGCGGCCATGCCGTCGAAGACGGCAGCGCTGGCCGGGAACTGGGCGCGCAGCTTCTCGGCATAGGCCGCATAGATCTGGCCGTCCTCTTCCTCGGACGAGATGGCAAGAGCCAGGATCTCCTGCTCGGAGAGATCGTCGAAACGGCGCTTGCCGGCGGCGGAGATCAGGGAGAGGCGGGTTGGCACGGTGATACGATCCAGATTAGAATGTCTCTAATGTGGATCGTGCGTACTCTGCCATGCCGGGCCCGTCAAGGGCTGCGGGCGGGCATCTGCCCAACCTTGAAGTGCCTATCGAGCACGCATAGGGTTGCCAGCGGAAACGCCTGCCGACATCCTCAACGATAAGCGGTCAACGCCCGCCGATGCCCTCTGACGAGCGGTCCGCCTCTCCCCATCGCCGCCGGGGTCTGATCATCGTGATGACGCTGGCTGCGGCCTACGTCACCAGCCACTTTTTCCGCGCCTCCAACGTCACCATCGGTCTCGACCTGATGCGCGACTTGCGCATCGGGCCGGAAGCGCTCGGCGGTCTCACGGGGGCTTTCTTCTTCGGCTTTGCCGCGATGCAGATCCCCTGCGGCTTCTTCTTTGACCGCTTCGGCCCGCGCAAAACCGTGACAGGGATGCTTATTCTTGCGACGCTCGGCGGCATCGTGTTCACGCTGGCGCCGACGTGGCCGATCCTACTCACCGGCCGCGTGCTCATGGGCGCCGGCTTCGGGGTCATGCTCATCGGCAGCATGGTGGTGATCTCGCGCTGGTTCCCGCCGGACCGATTCTCGACGCTGACGGCGATGGTCCTGTCCATCGGTCTCGTCGGCAATCTGATCGCCACTACGCCGCTCGCTTGGGCCTCTGCGGCGGTCGGATGGCGCACGGTATTCGCCGTCGCGGTCCTCTTCACGGCTGTCGCTGCCATCGCCGTCTGGATCGTGGTGCGCGATGCGCCGCCCGGCCACCCGTTCCTTGTGCGGACGCACGAGCCGCCGCGCGAGATGCTGCTGGGTCTCGTCGAGGTACTGCGCAATCCGCGTCTGCGGTTCATCCTGGCCCTCAACTTCTGCCACTACGCCTGCACGTTCACGGTACAGGGCCTGTGGGGCGGTCCGTACCTGCGCGAGGTGCATGGCCTCAGCGCGATCGAAGCCGGCAACGTCCTCTTTACTGCCGTCATCGCCTATCAGGCCGGGATGCTCTTCTTCGGCCCGCTGGATCGCGTGCTGGACACCCGCAAATGGATCGCCGTCGGTGGCACGCTCGTGATGATTTTCCTTCTCTCACTCCTGGCACTCTCGGCCCGACCGCCGGTCTGGGTCGCCATCGCCGTGATCATCGCTATCGGGTTCTTCAGTGCCTGCAGCACCATGGTGATGACGCATGGCCGCGGCATTATCCCGGACCGGCTGATCGGTCGCGGCATGGCGACGATCAATACCTCCGTCATGTTCGGCGTCGCGTGTATGCAGACGCTTTCCGGCATCGTCATCGGGGCTTTCGAGCCGCTGGCCGATGGCATGCGCTCGGAAACGGCCTATCGGGCGCTTTTCGGCGTGCTCGTTGCAGTGCTGACCGTTGCCCTCGCTATCTACAGCCGTTCGCAAGACGTTAAGCCGAGCGATCAGATGCGCGAAAGCCGCCAGCAGGAGGCCTAGCCGGTTGCGGCGCGGCGTTGTGGGCGTGTGCGCATGGACGAGGCGGCGCGGTAGAGCAGGAGTACCGTCACCAGCGCGGCATAGATGAGCGGTTCGAGCGGCCAGACTTTCACCAGCATGATGAAGTGCAGCGCGGCCGCGGCCGCGGCTAGATAGGCGAGGCGATGGAGCTTGCGCCAGCGCGTTCCGAGCCTGCGGATCATCGCATCGTTCGAGGTTGCGGCGAGCGGTACCAGCACGACGAAGGCCAGCATCCCGACCGTTATGTACGGCCGCTTGAGGATGTCGGCGACGATGGCGTCGAGGTCGAGTCCTTTGTCGATCAGCATGTAGGCAGCAAGGTGCAGTGCGGCGTAGTAGAAGGCGAGCAATCCCACGGCGCGGCGGAAGCGATAGAGACTAGGCCCGCCGAGCCGGCGCAGCGGGGTGATCGCAAGGCTCGCGATGAGGAAGCGGAGCGCCCACAGGCCGAGGGCCCGCTCGAGCACGTTCTGAGGATCGGCGCCGAGTTGATCGGTCACGCCCCAGTAGAAATACAACACAGCCGGCATCATGCC
>CAUJKI010000036.1 GCA_963205015.1 Pseudomonadota bacterium | reverse complement strand
GCCGTCTATAAGCACATCCCGGTCTACTATCCCGATCGCGTGGGTGCAGTGGGCGGCGTCGTTGGTCTCGTCGGCGGTCTCGGCGGGTTCGTTCTACCGATCGCCTTCGGCGCGCTCAACGATCTGACTGGCGTCTGGCAGAGCTGCTTCTGGCTGCTTTTCCTGATCGTCCGCGTATCGCTCGTGTGGATGCACTTCGCTGTCCGCGAGATGGAGCGGAGCGCCGCCGAAGCAGGCGTGCCGGCGAGAAAGCTCCCCGAGCTACCCGAGATGCAGCCCGTACATGGGCCCGAACTCGAGGGTGCGCTCGCGGCGAAAGGTGCCATCCGGGATTGGCGGCCGGAGGAGCGCGGGTTCTGGGAGGACCGCGGTCGCGCGATCGCACGACGCAATCTGTGGATCTCCGTTCCCTGCCTGCTGCTGTCCTTCGCGGTCTGGATGGTGTGGTCGGTCGTCGTCGCCAAGCTGCCGGCTGTCGGCTTCGCCTTCACGAACGACCAACTCTTCTGGCTGGCGGCATTGCCGGGCCTCTCCGGCGCGACGCTGCGCATCTTCTACAGCTTCATGCCGGCCATCTTCGGTGGCCGCCTCTGGACGACGCTTGCGACATGGTCCTTGCTGATCCCGGCTGTCGGCATGGGCTTTGCAGTCCAGAATCCAAATACGCCCTACTGGATCTTTCTTGCGCTTGCGCTGCTTTGCGGCTTCGGCGGCGGCAACTTCGCGTCGTCCATGGCCAACATCTCCTTCTTCTTCCCGAAGTCGGAGAAGGGCAACGCGCTCGCCATCAACGCCGGTCTCGGGAATCTCGGCGTCAGTGTCGTGCAGTTCGTCGTGCCGCTTGCGATTACCGCGGGTATCTTCGGCTGGCTCGGCGGCAATCCGCAAGTCGCGACGGTGGACGGCGTCACTTCCACGCTGTGGTTGCAGAATGCCGGCTTCGTGTTCGTCCCCTTCATTGTCGCATCGGCGTTCGCAGCCTGGTTCGGCATGGACGACATCGAGAGCATGAAGGCGAGCTTTGCCGATCAGGCCATCATCTTCCGGCGCACGCACAACTGGATCATGTGCTGGCTCTACACCGGCACCTTCGGGTCGTTCATCGGCTTCTCGGCAGCCTTCCCGTTGCTCGCGAAGATCCTCTTCCCGGAAGTCAATGTGCTTCAGTATGCCTTCCTAGGACCGCTCGTTGGTGCCGTATCGCGGGCACTCGCCGGCAAGGCTTGCGACCGCATCGGCGGCGGACGCATCACCTTCTGGGTGTTTGTTGCCATGAGCCTCGGCGTGCTTGGCATTCTCTATGCCATCAGCATGAAGGGCAACCCGACTGCCTTCCCGGTCTTCTTCTCGAGCTTCCTCTTCCTGTTTGCGGCGAGCGGCGTCGGCAATGCGTCCACCTTCCAGATGATCCCGGCGATCATGCGCAAGGAAGTGGGGCGGTTGGAGCCCGGCTTGATCGGCGAAGCGCACATGCGCCAGTCCGACAAGGAGTCCGCAGCCATCATCGGCTTCAGCTCGGCGATCGCGGCCTATGGCGCCTTCTTCATTCCGAAGAGCTTCGGCTCCTCGATCAGCCTGACCGGCGGCGCGGAAGCCGCGCTCATCGCCTTCCTCGTCTTCTACCTGAGCTGCATCGCGATCACCTGGTGGTTCTACACGCGCCCTGGCGGCCTGCTCTTCGACATCGAGCGTGGCGGCGGGCCGCAGGCCCCGAGCTCCGCGCTGACACCGGCCTAATGACACTCACTCTCAACGAGGCAAGCGACCATGAGCCACTTTCTTGACCGCCTCACCTTCTTCAACAAGGTCTCCGAGCCGTTCTCCAATGGCCATGGCGTCACGACCGCCGAGGATCGGGGCTGGGAAGAGGGCTATCGCCGGCGCTGGCAGCACGACAAGATCGTGCGCTCGACGCACGGTGCCAACTGCACGGGCTCGTGCTCGTGGAAGATCTACGTCAAGGGCGGCATCGTCACCTGGGAGACCCAGCAGACCGACTACCCGCGCACGCGCCCGGATCTGCCGAACCACGAACCGCGCGGCTGCTCGCGCGGGGCGAGCTACAGCTGGTATCTCTATTCCGGCAACCGCGTGAAATATCCGCTGATCCGCTCGCGCCTGCTTCGACACTGGCGCGCGGCACGCAAGACCATGCCGCCGGCCGCAGCCTGGAAGAGCATCGTCGAGGACCCGAGGAAGCGGGACGACTACATTTCCGTGCGCGGTCACGGCGGCTTCGTGCGCGCCAAGTGGGACGAGGTCACCGAGATCATCGGTGCGGCGAATGCCTATACGGCCAGAACCTACGGCCCTGATCGCGTGATCGGCTTCTCGCCCATTCCGGCCATGTCGATGGTGTCCTACGCCGCAGGCTCGCGCTACCTGTCGCTGCTCGGCGGCGTCTGCATGTCGTTCTACGACTGGTACTGCGATCTGCCACCGGCCTCGCCGCAGACATGGGGCGAGCAGACTGACGTCCCCGAAAGCGCCGACTGGTACAATGCCGGCTTCATCATCCTGTGGGGGTCGAACGTTCCGCAGACGCGCACGCCGGACGCGCATTTCTATACCGAGGCGCGCTACCGGGGCACCAAGAGCGCCGTCATCTGTCCGGACTATTCCGAGGCCTCCAAGTTCGGCGACATCTGGCTCTCGGTGAAGCAGGGCACCGACGCCGCGCTCGCCATGGCAATGGGCCACGTGATTCTCAAGGAGTATCACGTCGACCGGCAGGCGAAGTACTTCCGCGACTACGTCCGCCAGTACACCGACATGCCCATGCTGGTGAAGCTCGTCCGCCAGGATGGCCGGCTCGTCCCCGATCGCTTCCTGCGCGCGAGCGACTTCGCGCAGGGTCTCGGCGAAGCCAACAATCCCGAGTGGAAGACGGTGGCGTTCGACGAAACCTCGGGCAAGGTCGTGGTGCCGAACGGTTCGATCGGCTTCCGCTGGGGCGAGACGGGCAAGTGGAACATCGAGGAGAAGGAGGCAGGCGGCCGATCGACGACGTTGCGGCTCTCCCTTTCTGACATCAAGGATACGTTCGCCGATGTCGCCTTTCCCTACTTCGGTAACATCGAGAACGAGCACTTCGCGCACTCCGACCATGCGAGCGTGCTGAACCGGCACGTACCCGTAAAGAAGCTTGCGCTGGTCGAGGGGGAAACTCTCGTCGCGACCGTGCACGACCTCTTCATGGCCAACTATGGTGTCGACCGCGGCTTCGGCGGCGAGAACGTCGCGAAGTCCTACGACGAGGACACGCCTTACACGCCGGCCTGGGCCGAGCGGATCACAGGCGTCTCGCGCGACAAGATCATCCAGGTTGCGCGCGAGTTCGCGACCAATGCCGAGAAAACGAACGGCCGCTCGATGGTCATCATCGGCGCCGCCATGAACCACTGGTACCACGCCGACATG
>CAUJKI010000035.1 GCA_963205015.1 Pseudomonadota bacterium | reverse complement strand
CCACCTGGGCCGCGAAGGAGCGCAAGGCCTACCCGCTCACGGTGTGTGTCGCCTCGGGCGAGGATCTCGGCAGCATGGGCGACTCGCCCGAATACATCTATCGCGTCGAAGGACAGCGTGACCGTCTGGTGGTTTTCTGCTGTGAAGGCTGCGAGGAGGATTTTCTCAAGGAGCCTGCGAAGTATCTCGCAAAAATAGACGCGGCAAAGGCTGCGAAGAGAAAATCCGGCAAAACGGCTCCGGACAGCCATCAGGCGAAACATTGAGACCCGGCCCGGCGCAGGCCGTGACGGAATGCCATCGCTTCACCCGATGAGAATCGCCCGAATGCTGATCTCTCCCATTGTGCTCGCCCTGCCATGGAGCGTCCTTCGCGCGGCAGCGCAGGATTCACCCGAGAACAAGGTTGAATTCCTTCGGGCCCTTTCAAGCGCCCCGGCTTTGAATGCATCCCTCCTGCGCGCAGATGCTGCAAGGGAGAGGCTCGGAACGGCAGGCCGACTCGCGGATGTCGAGGTCGAAGGCATGGCCTCGAGGATGGTCGGGCCCATGAATGAACGGGCGACGATGTGGGAGATGAACGTGATGCAGCCATTGCCGCGACGCGGCGAACGTGCGGCGGATCGTGATCGTGCCCGAGCCGACCACTCCATGGCCCAGGCCGAGCATGCCATGCTGACAGGCGACCTTGCTGCGGAGGTCGCCGCCGCAATTGCAGAGTCGGAAGGAGCCCTCGCACGGGCGAGACTCCTGGATGCCCAGATCGAACGCCTCAACGCCGTACTCCGCAGTGTCGAGGCGCGCATCGCCACCGGTGCCGGGCGTCTGTCCGAGCGACTGACGGTCCAGGCGCGTCTTGCCTCGATGAATCTCATGGCCGAAGAGGAGCGTCGCAATGCGGCGGATGCACATTCAGATGTGCGGGGCCTTCTGGGCTGGAAGCCGGAGACGGTGCTTCCGGCGTTCGCTGCTCCGTTGTCGTCGGAGATTGCGGGCGGCGAGGCAGCAGCAATCCGGCTGGCCGATGCGCGCGGCGCGGAAGCCCAGGCACGGGTGAGAATGGCCCACGCCTCCGCTAATCCCATGACTTCGGTGGGCATGCGCTTCGAGCAGGAGCGCCGTTCCATGGGGAATGACAACACGCTCGGACTCGCGCTTTCGACCGACCTGCCGTTCCGGAGTCGCGGTTACGCCCGCGCCGATGCCCGGGCGGCGGAAGCGGAACGTTCCGCAGCGCTGGCGGATGCCAACGCCGTGCGCCATCGCATCGATGCCGCGCTTCGGCGCGTGGCGAGGGCGGAGCACCTCGCGGGGATTGCGAAGCGACTGAGCCGTGAAACCGTCGATCGGCTCGAAGCCGAGTACGAGAGCATGCTTCGTGCGGCAGCCACCGGCAGCGGACAGGCCTCGACTGTGCTGGAGGTGGTGGAACTCCTGGAGAAAACAACAGAGGCAGAAATCCAGATCATCCGTGCCGACACCGGCGTTCGCACAGCGAGGGCCGAACTTTGGCGCTACTACCCGGCCACTGATCTCATCAATCAACATCCCTGATTCATCATGATTCGAAATACCTTCCTCTTTCTTGGCACGTTCGTTGCCGGTGCGCTGATCGCCCTTGTGGTGCGCGCCGCAAAATTCAACCCGCATGCAGGTCATGAAGCCCACGCCGGCGGTGGAGGCGATTACAAGCCGATGGTGAGCAATCCCATCGCGCCCGCCGTGCCCACGTCCGCTCCAACCCCTGCACCTGCCTCCGAACAAAAGGCGAGCGATCCGCATTCCGGCCACGGCTCTCCGGCGGCCGTAAATGCGGCGGAACAGGACAGGCCGGTCAACACTGTCTGCGCGATCTGCGGCATGGAGGTTGATCCAACGATCCCGACGCTTGAGTATAAGGGAAAGAAGATCGGATTCGGCTGCAAGATGTGCCCTGCCAAATTCAAGGCTGATCCGGATCGTTACGGTCCGTACTATCTGCGCAACGAGGTCATCAGGAATTAGTCAGCAATGCGTACACCCACCCTCCTGATCGCTGCAGCGGGACTGGTGCTCGGCGCCGGTCTGATGCTGGTGCTCCCGAACAACGTGCTTTTCGTTACCACGCACGCCGACGAGCCGGAAGCTGAAGATCATGCCGCGGGCGAGCGGTGGGCTTGTCCGATGATGGATTTCATCGGCACGAAGCCAGGCAAGTGCCCGGTGTGCGGAATGACCTTGACCAAGGTCACCGCCGGAGAACTCACACGTGAGCAGCAACGACGCATGGAGGTTCACCTTTCACCCGTGACCGAGGGCCCGGCGCGAAGCCTGGTTCGTGCGTATGGCATTGTGCGCTACGACGAGCGCACGCTCCAGGTTGTCATCCCGCGCGTCGCCGGACGCGTCGTGAAACGTCACCATGCAGCCCGGCATCTCGGCATGCTCGTCGAGGCGGGTGATGCCATTGTCGATCTTTACAGTCCCGAGGCGTTTGCGGCCCAGGGAGAGCTCGCCGCCGCGGTCAAG
>CAUJKI010000034.1 GCA_963205015.1 Pseudomonadota bacterium | reverse complement strand
GGCTTGAGGACGGGTTTCGCGTCGGGCTGGTACTGCGACCAATCGATCCGGCTCGCTTCCAGATCGTGCAGCGTGACGAGGCTGATCGGCGTCTTCTGCCCCTGCAGCGCCTCGCGCAGATGGCCGGTGCTGCGGGTCGCGGTGAGGAAGATCAGGCCATGGGCGTAGGTCTTGCGGCCCGCGGCGGTGAGGAACGTGGACAGATCGCTCAGCGTGAGCTTGGCATCCTCGTCGTAGAACTTGGCCTGTATCGCGTGCAACTCGCCGGTTGCGGTTTCGGCCACGAGGTCGATGCCGGCATCGGCGCCCACGTCGCCAAGCCCGCGCTTCGCGGCCTCCGTGCGCCACGCTTCCCACAACCACACACGGGCGGCGTAAAGGTCGCGGTAATACGGCTCGTTCTCGAGATAAGCCTTGACCAGCCGCTCGAAGTAACTGCCTTTCTCGCGCTCGGTGACCGCGGTGGCGCGAAAGGTGTCGAGCAGGTGTCGCAAGGCCGTCATGCAGGGCTCCCCCGGTCACCCCGCCAGCGGCAGGTCATCCTGAAAAATACTGCGGCTATTCTGCCGCACAAAGGGCGAACGGGGGATGCGTAACAGCTCGGCGCGGTTTGTTCAGCCGGTGCGTTATCCTGAAGCGGGCCCGGCAACCGTCCATGAGAGATGAACGGAAGGAAAGTGTCCTGAACAAGAAAACCGTCGGGGGAGTGCTGTTTGCCCTGATGAGCGCGCTGCTGTGGGGTCTGACCGCGTGGCTCGGCGGCCGCTCCGGTGAGTCGGAGACACTTTCCACACTTGCCCTTGCAGCGGGTTTTGTGGCGGCGATTCTCACGCTGCACACTGTGCTGTACGCGATGTTTGCGAACCGCAAGGCAGTGAATGGCGACTGGTTCCGCGAGCATGGCAAACCGGTGGAGGCCGAGATCATCAAGATCGACAGACGCGGGCATCGAAGCGCGTGGCGCATCAAGGCACGTTACGTGGACAGCCGGCGCGGGACGGGAACCGTCTTCAAGAGCGACATTCTGCGTGCCAATCCGGGCAAGAAATTCCAGGTCGGGGACAGGATCACGGTCTACCTGCACCCGTCGGGTTCGCAGCGCTACTGGATGGATGTCGGAATCGCGGGCGAAAACTACTGAGTTGCTCCGGCGCCGCCGCCATCGTGCCGTCGACCAGGTACAGCACACGCTTGATGCCGTGCAGGTTGCAGTCGCCAACCGTTGATCTGCAGGAACACGTCGACTGCGGCAAGAGAGATCCGCATCCCGAGCACATTGGCTACGGTCAGGTAGTCGTGCGCCCCTGCTTTTCTGCGATCAGGCTTTGCGCTTCAGCCGCTCGACTTCGGCGTGGAAGGCTGGGGTCAGGTCTGCGATCAGGGACTCGATGTCGCGCACCTGATGTTGAACCGTCAGCACCGCGATGCCTTGCGGCACGAGGTCGTAGATCACGAAGTGCTGCCGCGCCGGAACCATCAGAAACGGAGTCGACCGGTACTGCCGCAAGCGGCCCTTCTCCGGGTTGGCAGCCGCAACGCCCATGACCGCGTACAGATCGGAGAGGTAGCGGTCGGCAACATCGTCGCCCCAATTGCGGTGTGATCGCGTGTAGATGCGGCGCAAATCCAGCGCCGCATTCCGGGTCAGCAGGAACGTGGCGGGCGAAGGTGCGTCATTGCCAGCCATCGGCTTCCTTGCGGTCGAGCACCGCCATGTCGGCCTTGAAGTCGCCGCTGGACGCAAAGACGCGGCCCGCCGCCAGGTCTCGGTAACCTGCGAGGATGGCTTCCTGCACGAATTGACCGTCGCGCCGTTCCATGTCGCGGCGGATCAGGTCGCGCACGTATTCGCTGGGTGTTTCGTAAAGACCCGCCTCGCCGACCATCCGATCCACGAATTCAGCCAAGGGTTGCGACAAGCGGGCGTTGATGCGTTCGGACATGGGAACCTCCCGGAGCGATCAGATAGGCAGATCGTCGCACAGATGGATGTTTTTGTCGCAACTATCGCGAACGTAGAAGACAAGTGACTGTGCTGGTACCTGATTTCGCCAAATTTGCGCTGCGCCTCAACGCGATACCCGATCGCCCGGTAGGCCCGCTGCCGCTTGCCCCACATCCGCAGCAAGGCCGGATGGTCGGTGTCCACGAAGTCGATGATCCGCGCCTCGGTCTTGCCGGCGTGTTCTTACTGATTGGTGGCCGGAATGCGGCCTCAACCTCGTCTGCTTTCCGCGGTGTCCATTGCTACAACCAATAACACACCCATTTACACCCATTCCTGAGGCAAGGCGATCCGCCATGCGGCGAATGGTGCCCACATTCACCGCACAACGTGCGGCGATTGACGTGCGCACGCGGAGATTACAGGTCATAATCCCCGCATGAATAGCGGTGATTACAAATACATTTGGCAGGCCAGCGACTGGCCAACTTGGCGTTTCGACCTGGCGGTGTTGGCTGGAGCCATGGCCGAGGTCAGTCGCGCCCAGGGATAGTTGAAGGGGCGCTTGGCCGATGTCGGCATGGCGCTACGCGACCAGGCGAGCCTGGCGGCACTGACCGAGGACGTGGTCAAAACCAGTGAGATCGAGGGTGAGCAGCTCAATGTCGAATCCGTGCGCTCCTCCATCGCCCGCAGGTTGGGCGTCGATATCGGCGCACTCGCTCCGGTCGATCGCCACGTCGAGGGCGTGGTCGAGATGGTGCTGGATGCCACGGGCAAGTGCCAAGTACCGGTAACGCGGGAGCGTTTGTTCAGCTGGCATGCCGCACTGTTTCCTACCGGCTACTCCGGGCTCTCCAAGATCAAGGTCGGCGGCTGGCGCGATGATGCTACCGGCTCGATGCAGGTGGTGTCCGGCCCCATCGGCCGGCAGCGTGTGCATTTCGAGGCGCCGC
>CAUJKI010000033.1 GCA_963205015.1 Pseudomonadota bacterium | reverse complement strand
CGTCTGCTGCGGCCTAACGCCCCGGTTCAGCGGCGGACCGCGCAGCGGACCGTCCGCTGCAACCGTTTGTTGGGCCGCGTCTTCACTTGGATATCCGACAGTAGCAGTAGACGAACTCCTGCTCAGTACCCCACGGGGTGTTGTGAATCTCCGTGGAGTCCGCGATCTTGGTAAAGTCGTCGCCGAATTCCCTGTGAAGCGCGTCGGGAGTAAAGCGCATCACATCGAGCCCGCTGCATTTCTCAGGGCCACGTGGACCAAAGGTCGCGACGACGATGTGCCCTCCAGGCCTGAGGGCCTTCCGAGCCGCATCCACATAGCGAGAGCGGGCCCGAGGATCAGTCAGAAAGTGAAAGACCGCTCGATCGTGCCAGAAGTCGTAGGTATGCTTTGGTAGATCTGCCTGCGTCACATCGGCACAAATCCACTTGACGGCAGACGCCCGGTCGCCAAGCCGAGCAGCTGCCGTTTCCATGGCGGTTCGCGACAGATCGAGAACGGTTACGTTCGGGTAGCCACGGTCAACGAGGTCGTCAACGAGCGTTGATGCACCTCCTCCCACGTCAATGATGGCGACCGTCCGTTCAATCCTCGCAACTTCCAGGAAGTGCAGCGATCGGTCGAGGTGCGGCCGATACCAACTCACGCGATCCGCGGCCTTCTGGGCGTAGACGGCATCCCAATGCTCCTGCTCTTGCGAGATCATGGCAACACCATCCCAGGTGTGACGGCTCCCTGCAACTTACCTCTCACCGCAGCCGGTCCGGCAGTAGCCTCGTCGGTCCAACGAATTGGGACCGCACGCGCGGCTGGTCATGCTGGCCCGAGCGACTTCGATCGCTCATCACGAGGCCGTTTGGAGATCTGCAGTCTGTCCCTTCAGCTCAGCAACAAGACGCTTGCAAAGAGGGAAGTCCTTAGAGTTGGAGTTCACCTGCTGGCGGAAGCGGGCGAAGCCCGCTGTAGCCAGTCAGGTGCAACGACGGGTTAGAACGCCGAACAGGCTGCAGGTGCACGATGCCCGCCTACCGGCTGCACCACTGCTGCTCGCAGGGCACACCATCGTTGTTTCCGTCCATTTTCGCGCCAGGACAGTTGCGAAGAAAGAACGTCGCCTCTGCGCAGGATGTCATCTGCGAACAGCGAGTGCGGCCGTCGCACTTGAAGCTCACTGACGGGTCCGGCGCCACGCTAGCCGCCGGCAAGACTGAGCCGGTCGGCTCATCTGCTGCGGAGGAAGTAGCAGAACGCAGGAGAAAGTGCTGATAGCCCTGCCAGCCAAGAATCGCAACGATGACGAGGAGCACGAGGTTGCGCATGTCAGGTAACCAGCGTTCTAACAATCAAGGTAGCCGGCGGCCACCGCGGGGGCGAAGCCCCGCCGGTGGACGTCCGGTTGACCGCGGAGCTAGGGGTTGCGCATAACGCTCGGCGTACGCGTCAAGGAGCCGACGGATCATGCGCTGATACTGCGTGTTGTGCTTCTGCGCTTCACGCTTGAAGAACTCCACACTCCGCTTGCTAAGCGCTAGCGTGATCTTGACTCCTTCCTCGCGGAAAGCGAGGTCCTCGGGCGGCGGAAGGAAGTCCTCGACAACTCGGGGATTGCCGATGGGCGCATCCGTGTACTTGATTTTGGCGGTCATAGATCTGCTTTCCCTTACGCCAATAGCCGGCGCCGAAGATGCGAATAACACCGGTGCGATAGGTGAAACGAACGGTCAGCACTCCCGCACCGACTCGGCCAAAGCAGAAGTAGCGCTTCTCGCTGGAGCTATGCTCAGTGTCCACCGCGATCACGCGGTTCCGGTCCGAAAACGCCATCTGAGCGGTCTGGAAATCGACAACGTGCTTGAGTCGATTCGTCCGATCCTTGGCGGGATCCCAGTCGAAGCCGCCTTTGGCCATAAAGGAATATTATACAATGGCCATACAAAACGCCATACTCGAGGCGCGCGGCGGAGCAGACCGGCCATGGCTAGGGCAGCTAACGCAAAAAGCAACCGGCCGCGCGGCAAGGCGACGAAGGGGCCACGCCGAGAGCGGTCCGGTTCAATTACGACGTCTGTAGCTCTTCACGCAGAACCTTGCGCAAGGCGCCGATCGTAACTGGCTCATCGTCTTTCGAGCGACCTCGTGGTTTCGCCAAGAGCGCTCGCAAGGCCGCGTTGATCATAGTTTGGTAACCCATTCCCTTCGCTTCCGCCTCTGCCCGAAAGTGCTCGATGATGTCGTCGTCCAGCATCATCGTAATTCGAGTCTTTCCAGGCGAGGCAATGATCGGACCTCGCTTACCTTTGGAAAAGTCGTATTGCTTACGCATGATAATGGGCCACCTCACCACGGCTGGCTTTGCGCGCAGAGATCAATCGGACACGATCCCTGCGCGGTGTGTGGACAACTACCAGCACTCGCCCAAGCGCATCCATCCCCAGAGTGACGAAGCGCCGCTCTCCCTCCGCATCCGGATCCTCGATCGTTACCGCAGACGGATCGCGAAGGGCTTGCTCGGCGTGGGCGAAGCTGACCTTGTGCTTGGCGAGATTCGCCCGAGCCTTGGCGGGATCGAACTCGATCTGCACCGGCGTATTATGCATATCGCATGCATATTGTCAAGCTCGACACGACCAAGGCCGGCCAACGCTCCGCATCACCTGCTGGCGCAAGAGGGCGAAGCCCTCAGTAGCCGGTCAGGTGCATTCGGATGTTATGCGGCGTCATCGTGACGCGGCATCCAGTGTGCATTGCGACACGTGGTGGAAGGCTACGACCAAAATGCAGATCACGGACGCCCTACCGGACCCATGCGCTCACGGAGCGACGACCACCCCGCGAACGCCTGCGTGGTCGATAGCCTGCTGCACCAGGCCGCGACTCTTGGCGTACCGGACAAATGCGCGGACGTATGCCAAAGCGGCGGGATCGCGCCCCTTCGGAATCGCCAGCGCCTGTTCCTCGCTGCCGGGTCGCCCGTCAAGCACGCGGGATCCGTGGATGCGAGGGGCAATGCTATAGAGATTCGTTTTCTGGGCAGCGATGACGTCCGCTTCCCCCATCATGACAAGATCGATCAACTCGGACAAATTGCGGCCCCGTACGATCGAAGCGTGCTTCAGAGCCTTGGTAAGAGCCAGGTTGGAGGCGCTGCCCGCGACGAGGGCTACGCGCACACCAGGTCGGTCAGCCTCGCTGACGGATGCGATGTGCGAATCGGCAGGCACGAGGTAGCCGTAGTCGACCTCGAGGTGAGGCGGCGCGAAGTCGAAGTACGCCTGACGTTCCGCGGCTACGCCCAGGGACCCGATATCCCATCCCCCTGTCTGCCCGGCCGCCACATACGCCGCCGGGTTGGGGTACACGATGGGCTCGAACGGTACGCCCAGGCGTGCGGCCAGTTCGCGCCCCAGATCATGCGAAACGCCCCTCAAATTGCCCGAGTACGGGTCCCTGACGGCGTGGACGGGAACACTGATGAGTCCCACGCGGAGCTTCCCGGTCGGAGCGAGAGCCTTGCGGACCACCTCGCCTGGATCGTCAGCGGCCGCCGCGCCGGCTGCGACGAGCAACGTGAGAAGCCAGCTAGCGACAAGTCGGATGAACGACATGGACGATTTCCGATGCCGCATAACGAATAATAGGGACTTCCCCGTCGCGGTCACGGCATCGAGGTGCCAGGATTGAAGTGTCGATGTTCAATCTGAAAC
>CAUJKI010000032.1 GCA_963205015.1 Pseudomonadota bacterium | reverse complement strand
GAGCCCACCAAGACCAAGCCGCCGAAGGACCCGCCCCCTGACCCCGTCGAGCGCGAGGTTAAGGACGAGATCGAGGTACCCCCCGTGCCCGAGATCGAAACGGCCGCGGCTGTGCTCGAGCGGCCGGCACTGCCGCCACCCGAACCGGAGAAGATCGAAGAGAAGAAGCCCGAGGAAAAGAAGAAGGTCGAGAAGAAGCGGCCCAAGCCGAAGCCAAAAGCCGTGGCCCAAACCACATCGACGCCCAAGCCCGCCGAGGCCCAGCGCGCACGCCTCAATGCCGCGCCGACTTCGGGCGTCGCATCGTCCGTATCCGTCGCCACCTGGCGCGGCTCGGTGATGGCGCACCTCAATCGTCACAAGCGCTATCCGGGCGGCGGGGGTGGCGGCACGTCCTCGGTCGTCTTCACCATCGACCGCTCAGGCCGCGTTCTCTCGGCGCGGTTGATCCGATCGTCGGGCAGCGCCGTTCTTGATCAGGAGGCCGTGGCGCTGGCGCACAGGGCGAGCCCTGTGCCGGCACCCCCACCCAACATGGGTGGCGGCTCCATCATGCTCACGGTGCCTGTCCGCTTCTCACGATAACGTACGGCCGGATAATGCCAGAGGGACGGGCCAAGCGTTGGGCTGTTCGGGTCTCCGGCAAACACGAACCGGATAACAGCTCAGAAAAACAATCCAATAATCCAATAAGCCATTGAAAACAATGGCGCGAGCGACGGGACTTGAACCCGCGGCCTCCGGCGTGACAGGCCGGCGCTCTAACCAACTGAGCTACGCCCGCATAGAAAAAAACGCGCGCCGAGATGGGCGCGTCAGATGGCTGGGAGATACGCGAGGCATGGGGGCAAGTCAAGGGGCGGATCAGGAGAGCGGATCCCGCGTCATCCAGCGACGATCTCCGTATATCCTTGAATGGAAATCCACCTGTTCGCCTCGAGATGAGCATGAACCGCCGTCAACTCGTGAAATCGGGGTTCGCCCTGCCGCTGGCCTGGATGATGCGGGCCCAGGCGGACGAGCCCGTCCTTGTCGGCGATATGCACACCCACTTCTTTTTCCGCGACGGACAGCACAAGACGACGCCGATCGCCGAAACCATGACCGGCGGCAAGGCGACGCTGGTCGCGTGGGCACTCTCCGGCGATGCGCTCTGGATCGGCGAGCAGAAGGGCCGCGGTTTCGTCCAGACGTCCGTACCCAAGCCGGGGGAGACGTTCGGCTGGTTCCAGCGGGAGCTGCAGCGGATCAGACGTCAACTCGTGCGCCAGAACCTGAAGCTCGTGCGCAGCGGCCGCGACGTCGAAGCGGCGCTCGCAGGCGAGCCACATGTCGTGCTCGCGGTCGAAGGTGCGAACTTCATCGAGGGTGATATCGGCCGCGTGAAAGTCGCCTACGATCTCGGCGTACGCCACCTCCAGCTCGTGCATTATTCACGGAACACGCTCGGCGACTTCCAGACCGAGAAGCCGGAGCATGGCGGCCTGACGGATCTCGGCCAGGAGGTCGTGCGGGAATGCAATCGCCTGGGCATCCTGGTCGACCTCGCCCACGCGACCCGCGAATGCGTGACCCAGGCGCTGGCGGTATCGCGCGCGCCGATGGTGTGGTCGCACGGATCGGTAACAGCAGGAAACCCACATTGGAGCATGATCGGCTGGAAGGCGCGGTTGCTCAGGCTCGCCGATGCCAAGGCAATAGCAGGGAAAGGCGGCGTCGTTGGCGTTTGGGCACTTCGGCAGGATATCGGAAAGGACCTCGACAGCTATGCCGACCGGTTGGCCGCGCTCGCCGATCAGCTCGGCGATGATCATGTCGCCATCGGGAGCGACCTGAATGGACTAGGGCCGCATTCGCTCGTCAATGAGCTCGCCGATCTTCAGGTCGTGATTGGACATTGGCGCAAGCGCCGATTGGCCTCGGCCCGCATTCGCAAGCTCGCCATCGGCAACTACGCCCGCGTGCTGCGCGAGACCATTCGCTGAGGAGACCGGCGTGCAGCTTACAGGAACCCGGTCGAGACCCACGGCACGGCGGCGATCACGATAAGTCCGATAATCAGCGCTCCAAGGTAGGGCCAGATAGCACCAATAGCCTCGTCCGGTGGCACGTTGCCGATCTTGCACGCGAGGTAGAAGCCGATCCCGATCGGCGGCGCCATGAGGCCGATGTTCATGGCCGTCACGATCACCATCGAGTAGTGGATGTCGTTGATGCCAAGCTGCTTGGCGATGGGAAACATGAGCGGCGCCATCAGCACGATGGCGGGCAGGCCCTCGAGAATGCAGCCAAGCACGAGGAAAACAACGATCGTCACGCCCATGAACGAGATCCAGCCGCCCGGCAGGCCGGTCATGATGGAGGCGAGCTGCTGCGCGATGCCCGCCTGGGTGATGGCCCATGCCATGGCAAGCGCAGTGCCAAGGATGATCAGGATGGCGCCGGTCAGCGAGGCCGTCTCGACGAGCATCGCATAGAACGTACGCCAGCTTATGCCGCCATAGAGCACCATGCCGGCAATGAGCGCGTAGACTACGGCAATGGTCGAGACCTCGGTCGCCGTGGCAACGCCGCCGGTGACAGCGCTGCGGATCAGGAAGGGCAACACCAGTGCGGGCGCGGCAACGAGCAGCGTCATGCCGACGACCTTGAGGGGTGCGCGGCGCACGCCCTCCATGTTCTCGTGCCGGCTCTTCCAGCGTGCGAGCCCGACGAGCGAGGCGAGCAGGACGAGGGCGACGACAATGCCCGCAGTAAAGAGGCCTGCGATCGAGACGCCGGCGACGGACCCGAGGACGATGAGAACGATGCTGGGCGGCACAGTGTCGGCCATCGCGGCGCCTGTCGCGAGCAGTGCGATCATTCCGGGTGGACTATGGCCGCGCCGCCGCATCTCCGGAAACAGTGCCGGCGCCACCGTCGCCATGTCGGAGACCTTGGAGCCCGAGATACCCGAGACGACGAACAGCGATCCGAGCAGGACGTAGGACATGCCGGCCTTCACGTGGCCGAGCAGCGAGGCGAGGAAATCCACGATCGCCTTGCCCATGCCTGTCTGATCGAGAATGCAGCCGAGCAGTACGAAGATCGGCACCGAAATCAGAATGAGGTGCGACATACCCTCGTCCATGCGGCCGATCATGACGAAGGTGGAGACGCGCGTCGCAAACGCCAGATAGCTCAGCGTCCCGATACCGAAACAGAAGGCGATCGGCACGCCCATGGCGAGCGTGATCGCGACGAAGATCACGAGAAAGAGGATGATCTTGCTGTTTCCGGCGCGGATCAGCGTCGGCATGAAATACCAGAGCACCAGCGCGATCGTGCCGATGACGAGGGCGGAGAGCACGAGATCGCGCACGCGCGACGTGCGGACGGCATAGATCAGCACGATGGCCAGCATCGTGGCGAAGCCGAACGGAATTGCCGAGACGCGGAAGCTGTTGGGGATGTTGAGCGCGGGCGTGATGATCGCCCACTCCTCCATCGCGTACTCGACCGCCGGCTTCATGAGAGCGGCGAGAAACGTCGCGATGATGAGACAGCCGAGAGCTTCGAGAAAGCGTTGCGCCGGTTCCGGAAACAGCCGCAGCACGATGGTCAGCCGCAGATGCTCGTTGCGGTCGAGCGCGATCGCGGCGCCGAGCATGGCGAGCCAGAGGAAGCAGATCGATGCCACCTCGTCGATCCACACGACTGGCAGCGAGAAAACGTAGCGCGAGGTGACGCCCGCCAGGAGCAGCAGCACAATTGCCACGAGCAGGAGTGAGGCGATGCCTTCGATGGGCTTCACCCAGAGCGACCCGGCGCGCGGGGGCTCGCGGCTCTCACTCAGGTCCGTGAGATCGATCGCGTGATCAGTCGTGGCCATGCAGCCCGCCCCCCCCGAATTGAGGCCGTCGCGTGGGCTCACGCGACGGCTCCAGAGTGTCGGCGATCAGGCGAGCTTACCAACCGCCTTCTCGAGGATGGCCCAGGCCTCGTCGCCGTACTTGCCCTTCCACTCGGCATAGAAGCCGCCCGTGCGGAGCTTGTTGCGGAAGCTGTCGGCGCTCGGCTGGTTGAACACCATACCCTTGTCTGCGAGCTCCTTCTGAAGACCGGCATTGAGGGCGAAGACGTCGGCGCGTTCCTTCATGCCGGCGTCGTTGATGTTCTTGGCGACGATCTTCTGCAGATCCGCCGGGATGGCTTCCCAGGCGCGGCGGTTGGCGAGGAACCAGAAGCCGTCCCACATGTGGTTCGTCAGCGAGCAGTACTTCTGCACCTCGAAGAGCTTCGCCGTGGAGATGATGGCGAGCGGATTCTCCTGGGCGTCGACGACCTTGGTCTGGAGCGCCGTGTAGACTTCGGAGAAGTTGATCGAGGCAGGCGCCGACTCGAGCGCCTTGAACATCGAGGTCCACAGCGGCGAGACCGGCACGCGGATCTTGATGCCCTTGAAGTCCTCGACGGTGTTGATCTGCTTGGTCGAGGTCGTTGTCTGGCGGAAACCGTTGTCCCAGATCTTCTCCATGGCGACGAGGTTCGCCTTGGCAATATGCCCGCGCACGTGCGCGCCGAGATCGCCATCCATGGCTTTCCAGACGGTATCGTAGTCCGGGAAGGCAAAGCCGATGCCGTTGATCGACGCCGCCGGGACGAGCGTGGAGAGGATGAGGCCCGAGAGCGTGAAGAACTCGATGCCGCCCGAGCGGACCTGGCTCAGCATGTCCGTGTCGGAGCCAAGCTGGTTGTTCGGGAAGATGGCAATGTCGACCCGGCCGTTCGTCTCCTTCTTGATGGCCTCGGCCATCTCGCGGGCGCGGACGTTCATCGGGTGCGTCAGGGGCAGGTTGTTGGCGTACTTGTAGCTGAACTCTGCCGACTGGGCGCGGGCAACGAAGGGGGCACCGATGATGCCGCCGGCAACAGCCGACGATCCGACGGTAAGTAGGCGACGACGAGAAATCATTCCGTTTCCTCCAGATACTCGGCCGAAGCCCGTGCCCAGCCTTATTATCGGCGCAGCACATACCTGTCCGGGCCCGGCGGATCAAGCCATCCCAGCGCAGATCAGGCCCTAATTGGGCGATTCGGGCCCAGTTTCGCTCCGCGATGGGCATCCTTGCCGTGATAAGGTGCTGGAAGTGGAGGGCCCGATCCGAGGCATTACCCATGGCCATTCGCATTGTTCAGCTTGGCAGCCCGCGTCATCCCGGCGAGGGAACGCGCATCGGCACGGTCCGGCGCCCGCCGCGCGGTGTCCGCAAGGAGCGGTACGCCGCCGACAACTGGTACGACGTCTGGCTGCCGGAGCTCTCGCCGAGCGAGGAACTGGTGGCCAAGGCTCACCACGCCACGACCGAAAAGGATTGGGCGGCGTTCATGCGCGCCTATCGCAGCGAGATGAAGGCGCCAAGCGCGAGCCGCGTGCTCGACCTGCTGGCGGCGCTCTCGAAGGAGAGCAACTTCTCCGTCGGCTGCTACTGCGAGGACGAAAACCATTGCCACCGTTCAGTGCTGAGAGAGCTGCTGCGCGAGCACGGCGCGAAGCTCGCAGAGCGATAGCGGCGCATCAGCCAGAGAGTTCCTCGGCAATGGCGTCATGGAAGGCAATGTGCGTCGCGAGCGAGCAGCTATGCGGCGCGTAGTAGGCATGGTGCCTTTCCCGCGCGCATGGGCGAAGATTGCCTGGAAAAGCCCGTCTACTCCGCCATATCCAGCTCGCGATCACGGCCGAGGCGCTTCATCCAGTCGATGAACTGGGGCCGCTCGCGCACCTGAATGCCGTAGTGACGGCGCAGCGCCGCGACGAGCCGCCCGTCCCGCCCGAGCAGGTCATCGGCATAGCCGATCATGAGCGAGTTCGGCCAGGCTTGCGGGCGGATCTGACGCAGACGCTCGAAGAGCCGGTCCTCGGACTCCTGCGGATGAACCTGCGCAAGCAGCGAGAGCATGGCCGCCGTCGAGCGCGAGATGCCCATGTGGCAATGGACGAGCAGGTGCCGCTCTGCGTCGGCCTTGGCCTCGGCAGCGAGCCCACCGCCGAAGGCCAGGATGCCGCCGACATGCTCTCTTGTCGGCAGTGTCAGGCCGGGACCATCATCGATGACGTCATGAAAGCGCAGCGTGGTGCGGTTGTGCGTTCCGTAGCGCCCAAAGCTGGTGAGCTCCGGCCAATTGGGATCGAGCAGGGACAGCACGTGCGTGACCGCACGCGGCCCATGCTCGGGTAGCTCGTCGATCCCGCAGATCGTGAGCACGGAAATGCCGATCGGCTTCATGGTGCAGACTCCGGGCCTCCGGGGCCGGCGCTCCTCAGAACGCCTTGGCCGCGTCCGGGCGGTACTTGTTCTTCGGCACGAAGCCCGAGCGCGTGGCCTCCCGCGGCTCGCGCACCCAGACCTCGCGGTTCGGATGGAGGCCCCCGCCACGCGTTGCGGGCACGGCCGTGTGGCGTGCGCGCTGAAGCAGACGGGTATCGGCCTTGCCGCAGTTCGGATGCACGCCGCCGTTGGCCGCCACGGCCTTCTCCCAAGCCGCCTTGCGCTTCTGAAGAGTGGCCGGGTCGTTCAAGGCCGTGCAGTTGAGCTCATTCTTGTTGAGATCGATGACGATCTCGTCGCCGTTCTCGATGAAGGCGATCGGACCGCCGAGTGCCGCCTCCGGGCCGACGTGACCGATGACGAGGCCGACCGAACCGCCGGAGAAGCGCGCGTCCGTCATCAGCGCGACGACGATGCCCCGCTCGCGACAGAGCGCCGTGATACGCGAGGTCGGGTCGAGCATCTCGGGCATGCCGGGCGCGCCGCTCGGCCCCTCGTAGCGCACGATCACCGTGTCGTGGTTCTGGAACTGCTCGGGCGCACTGTCGAGCGCCTTGAGCAGGCCCGCCTCACCCTCGAATACGCGCGCCTTGCCGCGGAACGTGTTGTCCTCGAGCCCACCCTCGACACCGGCGAGCTTGAGGATCGCGGAGAACTCCGGAGAGAGGTTGCCGCCGAGCACGCGCAGGCCGCCGGTCGGCTTATAGGGCTCCTCGACCGGATAGACGACCAGGCCATCGGCGCGCTTCGCACCGAGACGCTCGACCTGCTTTGCCAGCGTCTCGCCCGTACAGGTGAGTACATTGCCATTGAGCAGACCGGCTTCCAGCAGCTCCCGCACGATCACCTGCACGCCGCCGACGCTGTCGATGTCGACCATCGAGTATTTGCCATAGGGCCGCGCATCCGTGAGCACGGGCACGACATACTGCGAGAGGTGGTTGAACTCCTCCGGCGTCATGACCTCCTTCCAGAAGTCGGCGAAGCCGGCGGCGCGTGCGATCTCGGGCGCGTGCAGCGTCACGTTCGTCGAGCCACCGACGGCCATGGCGACGATGACGGCATTGCGCAGCGAGTCGCGCACGACGATGTCGCGCGGCTTGATGTCCTTCTCCATGAGATTGGTGAGATAGCCGACCAGTTCATCAGCGAACGTGCTCGTGCGGCGCGGGTCGTCGGACGGCGGGGCCACCATATGGAGCGGCTGCATCCCCACGACGCCAATGAACGTCTGCATGGTGTTGTAGGTGAACATGCCGCCGCAGCTTCCGATACCGGGACACGCATGGCAGGCAATGTGGTTGCGGTAATCGGCATCAGGGTGCCCTGCGACCTGATAGGCCGTGACGAGGTCGATCGTCTCGCCGGTTTTTGGATCGTGGCCCGGATGGATCGAGCCGTCCGACATGATGATCGCGGGCTGATTGTGCTCGAGGAGCGCCGCGAGCGTGCCGACCGGCGGCTTGTCGCAGGCGACGATGGCAATCGTGCCGGCGAGGCCTGATGCTTCGAGGTGCTCGCAGAGCGCATCGTTCGTCACATCGCGGCCGATCAGCGAGTAGCGCATCTCGCGCGTGCCGTTGCGGATGCCGTCGGAGGTCGCGATCGTATATTCGGGCTGGACGAGGCGCAGCTTGAGCTTCCCCGGCCCCATGCCGATGCGATCCTTGAGGCGCGCATGCACGGCTTCGACCTTGTCGAGGACGCCCAGATAGCACTGGCTGTCGCCCTTCGTGCCCACCACGCCGACCGAGGGCTCGTGAATGAGGTCCGGGTCGGTCCCGAGCGCGCGCGCGATCCCCATGGTCTGGGTCGAGCGGCCGGGATGGCGGTCGATGAGCACGATTTTCGAGTTGGTCACGGAAGGCTCCTTCCCACGGCACTGCGAGCCCTATCCGGCAGGAGACCCCACCAGCCAAGGCAATCGGTAGGCTTTATGGCGGCGAATGGGCGTCAGAGGCAAGAGCCGGGGGCAAGTGTGCGGATCTGCTCCGCAGTCCTGCGATGCAACAAAGTCCGGACGGACGGCTTTACCCCAAGGGGCTGACGATCATGGAGGCCAAAAACCATGAGTTATCGTCTTGTTCTGTGGGTCATCCTCGGTGGCGCGGTGTTGCTAGCCGCCCTAGGGGTGGCGTGGATTCTCTCGCTGCCGTCCGGCCCCGTGATGCGCGCCGCGCCGCCGATCCCCAGGGAGGAAACGGAGGCGGCCCTCGCCGCCCTCAAGCCGCCGAAGCGCCAGCGCCCCCTCGTGGCCATCATCGGCATCAATGACGCCACGGAGACCACGGACTACCTCATGCCGTACGGCATCCTCCGCCGTGCCGACGTCGCCGACGTCGTAACGCTGGCAACGGCGCCGGGCCCAGTGACGCTCTTCCCAGCACTCAGGGTCGAGCCGCACACCACGACCGCCGCATTCGATGCCGAGCATCCTCAGGGCGCCGACTACGTCATCGTCCCAGCCATGAGCCGCGACGATGACCCAGCGGCACTCCAGTGGCTCAAGAGCCAGGCGGCGAAGGGCGCGACCGTCATCGGCGTCTGCGCGGGCGCCAAGGTCGTCGCCGCCGCAGGACTGCTCGACGGCAGACCGGCGACCACTCACTGGTACTTCCTGAAGGAGTTGCGCGAGAAGCATCCTTCGATCCGCTACGTCGCCGATCGCCGCCTGGTGATCGACGGCGCGCGTGCGACGACAACAGGGATCACGGCCTCCATGCCAATGATGCTCACGCTGATCGAGGCCATCGCCGGGCGCAGCAAGGCGGAGGCCGTCGCGCAGGACCTCGGCCTTCCGGACTGGAGCGCACGGCACAACAGCGCAGCATTCAAGCTCACGCGCCCGTTCGCCACCACCGTGATCGGCAACCTACTTGCCTTCTGGAACCGGGAGAAACTCGGCATCGCGCTCGCGCCAGGAACGGACGAAGTATCCCTTGCGCTGATCGCGGATGCCTGGTCGCGCACCTATCGTTCGCGCGCGCTGACATTCGCCGACAGCGGCGAGGCGCGCGAGAGCCGCAACGGCCTCCGCATCCTGCCCGATCAGGTTACCGGCGACTGGCCCGCCGACCGCCTCGTTCCGGCACTCGAGCAAAAGCGCCCCGCCGAGGCCCTGGAGCTGACACTCGACGCCATTGCTTCGCGATACGGCCTGCCCACGGCCGACATCGTCGCCATGCAGCTCGAATACCCGAGGGAGCAAAGTCATAAGCAGTAGAGAGGCGTGGCAGCGCTGCTCGCTGCGCTCTACTCTTCCAGTACGAGCATGCCGCGGCTCATCTGGGCGCGGCGGAGCTGGCCGAGGAAACTCATGCCGAGCAGCGTGGTCGTGAGCTTGCCGGGCTCGGCGACAGCGGCGCGCACACCGCGGACCACGATGTCCTCGATCGCGACGCTGTCGAGCGTGACGAGAGCGACGCGGGCGACACCATTGGCGGTGCTGACGCGATGCGTGTAGTCACCCTCGCGCACATGGACGCCGGCGCTGCGCGCATCCTCGAAGGTCAGCGCGACGATCGAGGCTCCCGTGTCGACCATGGCCTGCACTGCCCGTCCATTGACGTGAATGCGCGAAAAGAAATGTCCGTGCGCGCCGGCCTTCAGCTCGACCGTGCGGCCGACTGAGCCGCGAGACGCGGGCGCCTCTTCGGCCGGCTTTTCGTCATCGGTAGCGGATGCGGGGTCGTCAGGGGCCGGGCGCGACGGCGCGTCATCGTCACTGATCTCGAGCCGGAGGCCGAGCATGTCGCGCACGAGATCCGCGTTGGTAAAGCCCAACACGCCGGCACCGGCGAGTCCGATCAGACCGCCGCCAGCTTGAGCGCATTCACTGCGGAAGGCGATAACATCACCCACAGCTCCCGCCTGACAAATACAGTCGGGGCTGCCACGGAGCTCTGGATGTATCAGCTCCTCAGCGTGAGAAAGTCCCCGGAGAACTCATAAGAGCGCAGTCGGCTTAAGAAACTCATACCGAGGAGGTTCTCGCGCAGCGCCCCCGGCTTGGAGACGAGCGCGTCCACACCCTCGACTTGTATAGATCCAATCGCAACGCTCGCGAGGCGGACGTGGGCGGCATAGGTGATGCCGTTCGCCGTCTGCACCGGCACCGTGTAGCGCAGCCGGCTCGTGTCGACGCCGAGGCGGACGGCATCGGCTTCGCGGATGACGACGGTCGAGGCCCCGGTATCGACGAGCATGGGCGTGCTCTGGCCATTGAGCTTGGCGTTAACGATGAAGTGCCCGTCGCGCCGCTTTCTAATGCGGACGGCCTGCGACCCGGGAGTGCCTGTCTCGACCGAGACGGCGCTGCCCGGAGGACTGAGCTCCCCCTTCACCCGATAGGCGATTTGCGTGATCTCGTCGCGATAGCTGTAGCCGGCGACGAGAACGAAGGCGATGGCCGCCCAGGTCAGGAAATCGCGCGCCGCCTGCAGGGTGCGGCCGCGGTAGGAGCCGGCGAGCGAGAGGGTGATCACGATCAGGAAGGCGGCCATGAAGCCCGCCGCCGCCAGATCGGGCCAGTCGAGGCCGAAGAGCGTCGCATCGCCGGCAATGAGCAGGCCGAGCGCGCCGATCAGGACCATCAACAGAAGGAGCCAGCCCATTTCTTTCTAGTCTCCGGCAGCGGTCGGGACCGCGGATCGAGTCACGCGCTGCCGCTCGGGCAAGAGAGCCACGATTCTACGGCGCTCCGCGGGCGCGAGTGTGCTCCAGGCGGCAATTTCCGCAAGTGTTCGCCCGCAGCCTGCGCACAGGCCCGACGGCGCGTCGATGACACAGATCTGGACGCACGGCGTTTCCATTCCACTCCCGGCAAATCACACAGGCACCGCTGATCGCGAGAGCGCGCCCCGAGGCACGCGCCGAAATCGATGCCGTTATTGCAGGCTTAAATAGGATCGCGGCAGGCACGAGGCAATGCCCGGCCCGCGAAGGTGTTCACACAGAAAGAGAAGGTTCATTGGCGACGCGCGGCCGTTCAGCCGCCGTTCATCCCATCATCGCGACGTGCGGCGCACGTCCTCCGCCACGGGCGGGCCTCTCCCAGTCCCTGTAACCACCGGCAGAACGGTGGCGCTCCTGGCCAAGCGGCTGGAGCGGCGGCAGCATCTCCATGACCCGCTGCCGGGGTATGGTCACCAGAACCTCGGTCCCCTTGCGCAGTTCCGAGCGCAGCTCGAAGACACCTTCGTGCAGCTCGACCAGACTCTTCACGATGGGGAGACCGAGGCCGGTGCCGCCCTCGGCGTTCTCATGAGCAAGTGAGCCCTGGCCGAACGCCTGCATGATGCGCGGGATCTCCTCGCGCGGGATGCCGGGGCCCGTATCGCGGATCGCCAGCGTCTGGCCACCTGCGGGATCGCGGCTGACGCGGAGCGTGATCCGCCCGCCCTTGGGCGTGAACTTGAGGGCGTTGGAGAGCAGGTTCAGACAGATCTGGCGCATGGCGCGCTCGTCGGCCCAGATCATCGGCAGTGTCTGGTCGAGATCGAGTTCGATGGTGAGGTTTTTGCTCTCGGCGCGCAGTTTCAGCAGGCGATGGCAGTCCTCGGCGACATCGACGAGGCGGATCGGCTCCTCGTTGAGATCGTAGCGGCCGGCCTCGATGCGGGAGATGTCGAGGATCTCGTTGATGAGATGGAGGAGATGGCTGCCGCTGTAATGTACGTTGGCGGCATACTCCTTGTAGGTCGAATTCTTGAGCGGGCCGAGCAGCTCGGCCTTCATGACCTCGGAAAAGCCGAGAATGGCGTTGAGCGGCGTCCGCAGCTCATGGCTCATGGTGGCGAGGAAGCGCGACTTGGCGACGTTCGCGGCCTCGGCGCGCCGGCGCGCCTCGTCGGACGTCGCCTTCTCCTGCTCAAGCTCGGCGATGAGCGCATCCTTCTCGGCGCGGTACTCGAGCATGGCGAGCGCCGTCGAGTTCAGGCCCTTGGCGAGGAAAATGAAGTAAACGTGCACGCCGAGCGCCATCGAAGCCATGGCCCAGTAGAAGGGATGGCCGAGGAGCAGCAGGCGAACAACGACCGCGATCGTCATCGGAATGGTGCCGACGTAGAGGATCGGAAGCGACGTCGAGGCGAACGTCATGCGGATCGCCAGGACGACGATCAGCGAGGCGAACAGGAACACATGCGAGGCGGAGTCCGTCGCGCCGATGCCGACGAGCGCAAAGCCCGCCCACACCACACCGTTGATGCTTTCGGCGAGAACGAAACGGCGGCGCCAGATCTTGATGTTGACCTCGCCACGGGGCAGCGCAGCGAAACGGCGGCAGAGCTCGAGCAATGCCACCTTGGCGCTGATCACGAGCGCCAGCCAGAGGACGGCCTCGGTCTTCGTCGCCCAGAACATCGAGGCCAGCGAGAAGATCACCGCGAGGAGCTGAATGGTGGCGACGGCGCTGAGCTCGTTGCGCACGAACATCAGCGTCATATCGTATTCGAACTCGGGCTTGCCCTCGCCGTCGAGTGCCAGCCGCCGACGCGCATCGCGCACCTGGAAGCCCGGGTGCTGGCGCACAATACGTGGCCGGCGGGGACTGGTGCCCGCTTCCCCTATGGTGGTGGCGATCATCGACACGTAGCGACCCCGAAGTCCCTCGTAGGGGCAGTCCGCACTGTGCTGGCGAGGACGCGGACCCTGCCGCGCACCGAGCTGGAGCACCCCCGCGCCTGCCTTTCTCTTCAATGTGAGAATGATCTGTAAATCCTAACTTCGCGTTTACTCTGACCCGAAGGTTATAATTACATTGCTTGCAATATGAATTTTGCGTTCGCCGCTCCCACTACTTTGCACCCCGCCGATCGCCTTGCGAGGCCCTTCGTTGCACCCTCGGGCCGCCTCGACTAGGACTAGGGCGACCTTGCCCCTGCTGGAGACCGCCCACCATGAAGCTTCTCGAGACACGGATGGCGCCCAATCCGCGGCGCGTGCGCATCTTCCTCGCCGAGAAGGGTATCCAGGTGCCGACCGAAGAGCTCGACCTCATGAAGGGCGAGCTCAAGAGCGAGAGCTTCACAAAACTGAACGCGCTTCAGCGCGTGCCCGTGTTGGTACTCGATGACGGCACACCGATCTGCGAATCCATAGCGATCTGCCGCTACTTCGAAGAGTTGCATCCGGAACCGGCCCTGTTCGGAACGGGACCGCTCGGCAAGGCCAAGGTGGAGATGTGGCAGCGCCGCATCGAGCTCGGGCTCCTCGGAGCCGTCGCCAGCGCCTTCCGCCATCTGCACCCCGCCATGGCGAATCTGGAGGTGCCGCAGGTTGCAGCCTGGGGGGAAGCGAACAAGCCCAAGGCCCAGGAGATGCTGAAGCTGCTCGACGAGCAGCTCGCCAGCAACCGGTACATGGCCGGAGACGCCTACTCCGTCGCCGACATCACCGCCCTCGTGGCCATGGACTTCATGAAGGTCGGACGCGTGCAGCGGCCCGAGGGGCTCGCCAATCTCGAGCGCTGGTATGCGGAGGTGTCCGCGCGGCCGAGCGCCAAGGCGTGACCATGAAGCTGACTATTGTCGGATGCGGCGACGCCTTTGGAGCCGGCGGGCGGCTGCAGACCGGCTACTACGTCGATCTCGGTGACCATCGCTTTCTGATCGACTGCGGCGCGACAAACCTCATCGGCCTCAACAAGCTCGGGATCGACCCCAACGGCATCTCGACGATCTTCATCTCGCATCTCCACGGCGACCACTACAGCGGCCTCGTCTGGTGGCTGCTGCACACGCAGCACGTCGCCAAGCGCAAAGTGCCGCTGACCGTCATCGGACCGCCGGGCGTCGAAGAGCGCGTCATGCAGACGGCCGAGCTGATGTTCCCCGGCTCGACGAAGATCGAGCGCAACTACGAACTGATCTTCAAGGAGCGCCACGCAGGTGTGCCGCTGACCGAGGGGCCTGTAACGGTCACGGCGTGGGAGGTCTCGCATCCGTCAGGCGCGCCCTCGCACGCTCTGCGTTTCGACGCCGGCGGCAAGGTGCTCGCCTTCTCCGGCGATACGGAATGGGTCGAGGCGCTCGTGCCCGTGAGCGACGGCGCAGACCTCTTCATCACCGAGTGCTATGCCTATGATGGCCCGGTGCGCTATCACACGAGCTGGCAGATCCTGAAAGAGAACCTGCCGCGGATCACAGCGAAGCGCATCATGCTCACCCACATGAATGGGTCCATGCTCGCGCGGCTCAACGAGTTCAAGCAGCCGAACCTCCTGCTCGCTGAGGACGGCCTCGTCGTCGACATATGACGCGCGCGCGGCCGTCCCGTCCATCGAAGCGAGCGCTTACCGCGCTGGTCGCGGAAATCCGCGCCTGCCGCATCTGCCGTGACACGCCACACGGCGTGCCCCTGCCGCACGAACCGCGTCCTGTGCTGCGCGTCAGCACGACCGCGCGCATCGGCGTCTTCGGGCAGGCACCGGGGACGCGTGTGCACGCGTCAGGAACGCCTTTCACGGATCCGTCAGGCGTGCGGCTCCGTCAATGGATGGGTGTGAGCGACGAGGAATTCTATGACGTTGCGCGCATTGCCATCGTCCCGATGGGGCTCTGCTTTCCGGGCCTCGATGCCAAGGGCGGGGATCTGCCGCCGCGGCGCGAGTGCGCGCCGGCGTGGCGTGCGCGTCTGATGGCAGCGCTGCCGAACCTGGAGCTGATGCTGCTCGTTGGCCAGTATGCACAGCGCTGGCATCTCGGCACCGATGGCGGGCGCGACCTGACGAGCACAGTGCAGCGCTGGCGCGAAATCGTGACGCGCCCCGAGGAGCCGGTGATGGTGCCGCTGCCGCATCCGTCGTGGCGTAATAACGTCTGGATCAAGCGAAACACATGGTTCGACGCGGAGCTGCTGCCGTGGCTGAAGGAAGCC
>CAUJKI010000031.1 GCA_963205015.1 Pseudomonadota bacterium | reverse complement strand
TCCCAGAGCGCGATGTCCACCGCGGACATGGCGAAGATCGCGACGCCGGCACGCCCCACCCGATAGGTGCTCTTCCAGAGCATCTGCCAAATGCCTTCCACCTCGGTCGCGTCGCGGCCGATGATCCTCGGCCCGATCATCTCCTTGAGACAGGCATCGATGGTGGCGGAGCCATCCCCGAGAATGTGCAGATAGCCCATGCCGGTGAGGCCGCCCCTGGTCGCGATCTCGACCACCACGAGCTGGCGTGGTGTCGGATCGACGATGCCCGCGGCGGGTGGGCCGTCGCGCCAGGGTACGCTCAGCAGCGTGGTCTTCAAGCTGACGATGGTCGTGTCGGACATGCCGGCCGCTCCTTGCGCCCATGACGCGCGCGGGCAGCCGCCTGATCGGCGACGGCCCGCTACTCAGCCCGGATCAAAGCTTGAAGGGTACGACCTTCTGCTGCTGCGTGCCGAGGCCCTCGATCGAGAGCTTCATGACGTCGCCGGCCTTGAGGAAGACAGGCGGCTTCATGCCGAGACCGACGCCCGGGGGCGTGCCGGTCGTCACCACATCACCCGGCTCCAGCACCATGAACTGCGTGAGATAGTGGAGGATGAAGTCGCACTTGAAGATCATCGTGCTCGTCGAGCCGGATTGGGCGCGCTTGCCATTGAGGTCGAGCGACATCGTTAGAGCATTGACGTCCTTGACCTCGTCAGCGGTGACGAGCCAGGGCCCAAGCGGGCCGAAGGTCTCGGCGCACTTGCCCTTCATCCACTGTCCGCCGCGGTCCATCTGGAAGGTGCGTTCGGAGATGTCATTGCAGATCGTGTAGCCGGCGATGTGGCTCGCGGCATCCTTCAGCTCGACGTAGCGCGCGCGCTTGCCGACGACGAAAGCGATCTCGATTTCCCAGTCGAGCTTGTCGGAGCCCCGCGGGATCATGACGTCGTCGTTGGGCCCGCAGATGCAGTTCGTGAGCTTGTAGAAAACGATCGGCTCCTTGGGGATGGGCTGGCCGGCTTCCTTGGCGTGGTCGGCGTAATTGAGGCCGATGGCGATGAAGTTCCTGACGTTGCCGACCGGCGCACCGATGCGCACGCCGGCCGGGGCCGCTGGGAGCGATGCGGGATTGAGCGCGCGCAGCTTCGCGAGGCTCGCTTCGCCGAGCATACTGCCGTCGATGTCCTTCACATGGGCCGAGAGATCCCGGATCGTGCCGTCGGGACCGACGAGACCGGGCTTCTCGGCGCCGGGCGCGCCGAAGCGAACGAGCTTCATGGGCTTTCACTCCTCTGAGGAATTTTCTTGGGTTTCGCATGCGTAGGGCGCGACCGGGGTCCTGTCCAGAGCCATTGCCACTCATCAGCAAGCCTGCTCAGATGCGGCCAATGCCCCTTCCCAGCGAGGAGACGAACGCCATGAAGAACCCCTTCGATCTCAAGGGTCAGGTCGCGCTGATCACCGGCTCGAGCCGCGGCATCGGCCGCTCGATTGCGGAGATCATGGCCGGGCTCGGGGCCAAGGTGGTCGTCTCGAGTCGGAAGGCCGATGCCTGCGAGGCGGTCGCCGCCGCGATCCGCAAGGACGGTGGGGACGCGCACGTCATTCCCTGCAACATCGGCCGGCGAGAGGAGGTCGAGGGGCTCGTGAAGGGCACGATCGACAAGTATGGCAGGATCGATGCGCTCGTCTGCAATGCGGCAGTGAACCCCTACTACGGTCCGCTCGCCGGCATCTCCGACGACCAGTTCGACAAGATCATGGCGACGAATATCAAGTCGAACCTGTGGCTCGCCAACCTCGTGATCCCGGGCATGGCCGATCGCGGCGGCGGTACGGTGACGATCATCTCCTCGATTGGTGGCATCCGGGGCTCGAACATTCTCGGTGCCTATGGGATCTCGAAGGCGGCGGACTTCGCGCTTGCGCGCGCGCTTGCCGTCGAATGGGGGCCGAAGAACATCCGCGTCAACTGCATCGCGCCAGGCCTCGTCAAGACGGACTTCGCGAAGGCGCTGTGGGAGGACGAAGCGAACCTCAAGAAGCGCCTCGTGACGACGCCGCTGCGCCGCATCGGCGAGCCCGACGACATCGGCGGTATTGCTGCGTTCCTTGCCGCACCGGCAGGGGCCTTCATCACCGGCCAAGTGATCGTGGCGGATGGTGGTGTGACGATCGGCAGCTAGTCTGGACAAGCCTGTCCTGACAGGTCACTGTCAAAAGCAAGAACTATCCGCTCCGCAATGACGGAGTGGAACACCGATGCCGGACGCAGGGTGATCCGTCACTGCGGCTGGGCGCGCCGTCCACAATCGAAGAACAATTCCGCACCAAAGCGGAAAGCATCAAAGGGAGGATCCTTATGACCCGTCGCCGGGCACTCGCCGCTATTGCTGCCGCCGGACTGCTTCCGGCCCTTGTCCCCTTCCATCATGCCCCCGCCCACGCGCAGGCCTATCCCTCGAAGCCGATCACGCTGATCGTGCCGTGGCCGGCCGGCGGGTCGACCGACATATCCATGCGCGCGATCGCCAGGGGTGCCGAGAAGCATCTCGGGCAGCCGATCATCATCGACAACAAGGGCGGCGCATCGGGTACGCTCGGGCCCGCGACCATGGCGGCGACGGCCAAGCCCGACGGCTACACGATCTCGCAGATCCCGATCACCATCTTCCGCCTGCCGCTCATGAAGAACCAGAAGGTCTCGTGGAACCCGGACACGGACTTCACCTACATCGTGCATCTGACGGGCTATGCGTTCGCGGTCGGCGTCCGAGGCGAGAGCCCGTTCAAGAAATGGCAGGACGTGATCGACTTCGCCAAGGCCAATCCCGGCAAGGTGTCCTACGGCACGCCGGGCGCCGGCACCTCGCTCCATATCGGCATGGAGCTCATAGCGGGCCAGGCCGGCATCCAGCTTACGCATGTGCCCTTCAAGGGGGACGGCGAGCAGCGCGCCGCCGTGCTCGGCGGGCACATCGACATGGCTGTCGGCGGCAGCGGCCTCGTGCCCTTCGTGGGCGATGGCACGATGCGTGCGCTCATGATCTGGACGAAGGAGCGCGCGAAGGCGTGGCCGGACGTGCCGACGCTGAAGGATCTCGGCTATCCGTGGGTCTTCGACAGCCCGTTCGGTGTCGCAGGGCCCAAAGGAATGGATCCCAAGATCGTCCAGATCCTCCATGACGCCTTCAAGAAGTCGCTCGACGATCCCGAGACGATTGCCGTGCTGGACAAGTTCTTCATGGTGCCGAACTACGCGGATCAGAAGGGCTATCTGGAGATCATCAAGCAAACGACGGCCTACGAGCAGCAGGCTCTGGAGCGAATTGGCCTTGCCAAGTAGCACCGCGATCAGGCATTGGGGCCTTATCACGTTTTCGAGAGCAAGCCCGGGAGCGCGGACTGCGCGCGCACTTGTGATGCGTCTCGACGGCGTCGCAAGAAGTGGCAAACCGGAGGAAACGCATGAGATTTAGGAATATCGTCACACAGGCGCTGGCGGCTGCTGTCGTCGCGGCGGCGGCCACGACAGCCATGGCGCAGAGCTATCCGACAAAGCCGATCACGATGATCGTGCCGTGGCCGGCCGGCGGCTCGACCGACGTCGCCATGCGCGCGATCGCGGAGGGTGCCTCGAAGATCCTCGGCCAGCCGATCGTCGTCGACAACAAGGCCGGTGCTTCGGGCACCCTCGGCCCTGCGACGATGGCGGCGACGGCGAAGCCCGACGGCTACACCGTCGCGCAGATGCCGATCACCGTCATGCGCCTGCCGCTCATGCAGAAGGTGAGCTGGGACGCGGAAAAGAGCTTCACCTACATCATTCATCTGACGGGCTACACCTTCGGCATCACGGCCAAGGCCGATGGGCCGTTCAAGAAGTGGCAGGACGTCGTCGATTTTGCCAAGGCCAACCCCGGCAAGGTGACTTATGCGACGCCCGGCTCCGGCACGTCGCTTCACATCGGCATGGAGCAGATCGCGGAAGTCGCGGGCATCAAGCTGACCCAGGTGCCCTTCAAGGGCGGGGCGGAAACCAACGCGGCCGTCCTCGGCGGGCATACCACCCTGCAGGCGGACTCGACGGCCTGGAAGCCGCTCGTCGATGCGGGCCAGCTACGCCTGCTTGCGATCTGGACGGCGGAGCGCAGTAAGATCTGGAAGGACGTGCCGACGCTCAAGGAGCTCGGCTATCCCTTCGTCTTCGATAGTCCGTTCGGCCTCGCAGGCCCCAAGGGCATCGACCCGAAGATCGTGG
>CAUJKI010000030.1 GCA_963205015.1 Pseudomonadota bacterium | reverse complement strand
GCTTTGCGGGCCGCTTCGATCTGACGGGCTTTTTCCGCGCGCTGGCGCTCGGCCTCCGCCTCCCGCGATTCGCGTTCGGCACGCAGGGCATCGAGGCGCGCTGCCTGCTCTTCGAGCTTGCGGCGCTCGTCGGCTTCAGCGCGGGCGCGCGCGAGCATCTGCGCCTCATAGGCTTTCTGCGCCTTGTCCTTGGCCGCTCTGGCGGCCTGCTCCTTGCGCTGCTGCGCCTGCTTCTGTGCCGCTTCCTTGCGTTGGGCTTCGGCGCGCGTGGCATCCTCGGCAAAGCGATTGGCGATCGAGTGCGCGGGGTTTGCTGCCGGTTCTGAGACGGCTGGCGGAGGAGTGAAGAGAAGGGCCGCAGCCATCAGACCGGCAAGGCCGGCAGCGCGACGTGGGGTGAGGTTGGCAGGAAATGCGCGATGCCTCAGTGCGGACATTGCCGCTACTCCTTCGACGGAGACACAATCATCAACGCAGCGCGCGCCAGGGGATGGCGGCCTCGACAACTCAGGTACGCATTACGAAACGGACGATACGCTTCGATTGGGGCGGACCCGCGGACTTGGGATGAACGCTGCGTGAATTGAGTTCGTGAATTCCTTCACGTACGAACGAAAAGCTCGTGAAGGCCTTCACGGCCCCAGTAACGCTGCATCGTGGGCCAATCCGTCGCGATAGGTTGGAAAGGCGAGCCGCACGCCGAGTGCTTCCTTCACGCGCGCATTCGAAACGCGCTTGCACTCCGAATAGAAGCTGCGCGCCATGGGCGTGAGGTCGGCGGTCGCGAAGTCAACGGATGGTGGTGCAGGCAACCCAAGCAGGCTCGCGGCATGGGCCAGCACGTCCTGCGGTGGGGCGGGCTCGTCGTCGGTGGCATTATAGATCGTGTGGACAGCCGGGCGAGCGATGGCGGTGGCGAGTACGTTGGCAATGTCTTCCACATGAATGCGGTTGAAAACCTGCCCCGGTTTGACGATGGCGCGCGCCGTGCCTTTGCGGACGGACTCGAGCGGGCCGCGGCCCGGGCCGTAGATGCCGGCAAGACGAAAGATCTCGACGCGAAGCCCCGTGCGTTGCGCGTTATCGAGCCACGCCTGTTCCGCGGCAAGCCGCCAGCGGCTGCGATTGCTGACCGGTCGGGGTGTCGTTGTTTCATCGATCCACGCGCCGCCGTGATCGCCATAGACGCCGACTGTCGAGAGATAGCCGATCCATGACAGCACGCGCGGGAGATCACCGGCGTGATGGCGCAGGAGGGGATCGCCCAACGCGTCCGGCGGCGCAGACACGAGGAGATGCGTGGCCTCGGCGAGGGCCGTGCGCAGCTCGTCGCTCGGTCCCGTACCATCGAAGGCGATCGCCTGATAGCCGAGTGCTCCGATGCGCGCCGCGCCGTCGGCCGTCTGCGCCGTGCCGATGACGCGCGAGCCCTGTGCAGCCATGCGTGCTGCAAAGACACGCGCCGTATAGCCGAGGCCGATGCAGAGGAGCGTGCTCATGAGGCGAGCGCCAGGGTCCATTCCTCGCGCACCGTGCCATCAGCTTCATGCGCGTGCGCGCCGGCCAGCGTTTTGAGATGCGCGCGCGGCACGAGACGTGCGAGCGCCCATACGGCGGCACCGCGCACGAGCGGCGCCTCATGCCCGAGCAGGATTTCGATGCGCGGCACGAGCGTCGCATCAGCGCTGTTGCCCGCGGCGGTCAGCACGTTGCGCATAAAGCGCGCATAGCCCGCGCGGCGGATCGGGGTGCCGGCAAATTGCCGGCGGAAGGTGGCCTCGTCGAGCGCCAGCAGCTCCGCGATGCGCGGCCCCTGCGTCTCCGGCCGAATGGCGATCTGCTGGTCATGCGAGGCCTGCGCGAACTTGTTCCACGGACAGACGGCGAGACAATCATCGCAGCCGAAGATGCGGTTGCCGATGGCCGCGCGGAACTCGTGCGGGATCGGTCCTTTGTGCTCGATGGTGAGGTAGGAGATGCAGCGGCGCGCATCGAGTTGGTAAGGGGCCGGGAATGCTTTTGTCGGGCAGATATCGAGACAGCGCCGGCAGCGGCCGCAGTGATCGCGCTCGGGTTCGTCGGGCTCGATGTCGGCGAGCGTCAGGATGATGCCGAGATAAAGCCAGGAGCCGTGCTCACGGGAGACGAGGTTCGTGTGCTTGCCCTGCCAGCCGAGACCGGCGAGTGCGGCGAGCGGCTTCTCCATGAGTGGCGCCGTATCTACGAAGACCTTCACGTCGGCGCCGGTGGCCATCTGCAGTGCGCGAGCGACGCGCTTCAGGCGCGGCTTCACGACGTCATGGTAGTCGCGCCGCGCCGCATAGACCGAGATGGCGGCTCGGTCGCGCGCATCGAGAAAGCGCAGCGGATCCTCCTCCGGCGCATAGCTGAGCCCAAGCACGATCGCGCTTCGCGCCTCGGGCCACATGGCATTGGGATGGCGCCGCCGCTCGGCCTTGGCCTCGAGCCAGTCCATGTCGCCATGATGGCCATCGGCGATGAATGCGAGAAAGCGGCTGCCGGGCTCACCGC
>CAUJKI010000029.1 GCA_963205015.1 Pseudomonadota bacterium | reverse complement strand
GAGTTCGACGGCGCCTTGCGGCTGATCAAGGGCGGCGGCGGTGCATTGCTGCGCGAGAAGATCGTCGCGGCTGCCTCGGAGCGCCTCATCGTCATCGCGGATCATACCAAGCGGGTCGAGCGGCTCGGCGCCTTTCCGCTGCCCATCGAGGTCGTGCGCTTCGGCTATACGGCGACGCAGAACATGATCGGGCTGCTCGCCGCCGATCTCGGATGCCACGGCGAGATCCGCCTTCGCGTCGGCCGTGACCGCCAGCCCTTCGTGACCGACAGCGGCAACTACATCTTCGATTGCGCTTTCAAGCGCATCGATGAGCCCGAACGTCTGGACGAGGCACTGAAGCACATCCCCGGCGTCGTCGAGAACGGCTTGTTCCTCGGACTCGCCGACATGGCCTTCGTCGCCGGTCCCGAGGGTATCGTCGTCATCGAGACCGAGCCGGTCGAGGACGACGCGCGCTGAGCGCGGCGTGCCTTTCTCTCTAAGGAGCGACTGCCGATGAGCCTCGCGCGCCGCCTTCTCCTTGCGGTGCTGTTCAGCACGGCGCTTGCCGGAGTGGCGATGGCGCAGCAGCGACCGTCGGATGATGCCTTGAGTGCGGCACGTGGACTTGTCGAGGCTTCGGGTGCTGCGGCGCAGTTCGATCAGGTCATGCCGCTGCTTGCCGATCAGATGACAAAGGCCTTCATCGGGCTGGCGCCCGGACGGGCCGGTGAAATTCGTGAGGTCATGGCTGAGGTCGTGAAGCGCTTCACGGAACGAAAATCCGAGCTGATCGAAGAGATCGCCGTCATCTACGCCGACAAGCTCTCCGCAGACGACTTGCGCGAGATCACACGGTTCTATCAGACGGGCGCCGGCCGTCGCATGGTCGAGGTGCTTCCCGAGATCTCGCGCCGCGCCGCCGCCGTTGGCCAGGCCTGGGGCCAGCGTATCGGCGCCGAGATTGCCCGCGAAACGCGCCGCGAGCTCAAGAAGCGCGGCATAGAGCTCTGAGCGAGTGTCATGACCAACTATGACTACGATCTCTTCGTTATCGGTGCCGGTTCGGGTGGGGTGCGCGCGGCGCGCATTGCGGCCGGCCACGGCGCCAAGGTGGCCATCGCGGAGGAGTATCGCTACGGCGGCACTTGCGTGATCCGCGGCTGTGTGCCGAAGAAGCTGCTCGTCTATGCGAGCCGCTTCTCTGACGAGTTCGCCGATGCGGGCGGCTTTGGCTGGACGGTCGGTCAATCGACGTTCGACTGGGCGACGTTGATTGCGAACAAGGACAAGGAAATCACGCGGCTCGAAGGTGCCTATCGCGGCGGGCTCGAGCGCGCCGGTGTCACCATGCACAAGACGCGCGCCGTGTTGACCGGCCCGAACTCCGTTCGGCTTGCCGACAGCGGCAAGGATATTACGGTAAAGTATATTCTCGTTGCGACCGGCGGACAGCCCAATGTCGATCCGCATCTCGATGGGGCCGAGCACGCGATCACCTCGAACGAGGCCTTTCACCTCGGAGAGCTGCCGAAGCGCATCGTCATCGCGGGTGGCGGCTACATCGCGGTCGAGTTCGCCGGCATCTTCGCCGGGCTCGGCGCCGAGACGACGCTGATCTACCGCCGCGAGAAGATCCTGCGAGGCTTCGACGAGGATCTGCGCGACGGATTGACCGAGGAATATGAGAAGCGGGGCATTCGCATTCTGACCGGCCAGGTCTTCTCGCGGCTCGAGAAGACCGCTGGCGGCATCACGGCGCATTGTACCGGCGGCGGCAAGATCGAAGCCGACCAGATCATGTTCGCCATCGGCCGCAGCCCGAACACCAGGGGACTGGGTCTCGAACGCGCCGGCGTCGCGCTCGGCAAGGGCGGTGAGATCATCGTCGACGCGCAGCAGCGTACGAACGTTCCGAGCATCTATGCCGTCGGCGATGTCTGCGATCGCGTGAACCTGACGCCCGTCGCCATCCGCGAGGGCCATGCCTTTGCCGACAGCATCTTCGGCAAGAAGCCGCGCGTCGTCGATCATGACTGGATACCGACCGCAGTATTCTCGACGCCGGAGATCGGGACCGTCGGACGTCCCGCGCACGAGGCGGCCAAGCGCCCCGGCGGAGTTGATATCTACAAGGCGCGCTTCCGCCCTATGAAAGCCACGCTCAGCGGCCGCGATGAGAGGATGCTGATGAAACTCATCGTCGAGCGCCAGACCGATCGCGTGCTCGGCTGTCATGTGCTCGGGTCCGACGCCGCCGAGATCGTCCAGATGGCTGCGATCGCCATGCGCATGGGCGCGACGAAGGCCGATTTCGATGCCACCATGGCCCTACATCCGAGCGCGGCCGAGGAACTGGTAACTATGCGCGAGAAATGGACGCCACCGGCGGCGGCCGCGGAGTAGCGTTCAGGCCGGATCGGGCGGGTTAGAGGCGGCACGCATGAGGCTTCAGGGGCGCATCGCGCTCGTCACGGGCGCAGGCAATGGCATTGGGCGGGCCGTCGCGGAAGTGTTCGCGAGGGAAGGTGCGCACGTCCATGTCAGCGATGTGGACGGCGCGGCAGCCGAGATCGTCGTGGCGGCGATCCGCGCGGCAGGGGGCAGCGCGACGGCGCAGACGTGTGACGTCTCGCGCGGGCAGGACGTGACGGCCCTCTTTCGAGCGATCCAGAGCGCGCACGGCAAGCTCGATGTCGTCATCAACAACGCGGGCCTCAATGTGCGGGAGGATTTCCGCCATCTCTCGGATGCCGACTGGGTGCGTATCCGCGAAGTGAACCTCGACGGCGTGGTGCGCATCGCGCGCGACGGCTTCGAGCTGCTCAAGGCCTCGGGTCGCGGCTCGCTCGTCAATCTGGCGTCGATCATGGCGCATCGTGGCCTGCGCCAGCTCGCGGCCTACTCGGCGACGAAGGGTGCGGTATCGGCGCTCACGCGCGCACTCGCGGTCGAGTATGCGCCCTTCGACATCCGTGTGAACGCGCTGGCGCCGGGCTTTGTCGAGACGAACCTTACGAGCCGCGTGCTGCGCAATCCCATGATCGCCAAAGCCCTGATCGATCAGACGCCGCTGCGCCGCTTCGGCACGACGGAGGAGATCGCGCGCGCCGCCTTGTTTTTCGCCAGCGACGACAGCTCGTTCGTGACGGGCGCCGAGCTTGCCGTAGACGGCGGCATGTCGGCGGGACTCTAGATCGCCTTCCGCCGCACCATCATCTTCGCCAGAAATGCCGTTGATTGCGCGTCGGCCTCGAGCCCCGCGTCGTTGAACACGCCATCGAGATCGTCGATCGCGTAGTGGCGGTAGTAGGGCTCGTGGAAACGCGCCGGAAAGGCCTCGAGCAGGCCATCCCAGCCCGGTTTGTCACCGATTTGCAGGCTGTCGATGAAGACAAGCAGGCCGCCGGGCTTCAGCACGCGCGCCATTTCGCGGGCCACGCGTCGGCGCACGTCAGGTGGCAGCTCATGGAACAGGAAAACGGTGGTGACGATATCCTGGCTCGCATCAGGCAGCGGGATTGCCTCCGCGTTGGCGGCGAGCCATTCCACCGGTCGAAGCCCCGTGAGGTGCCGCCGTGCCTCATCCAGATAGGGTCGCGAAAGATCGAGGCCGGAGAGCTTCATCGCCGGATAGGCGAGGCGCGCTGCGCGCAGGAAGCGACCCGTGCCGCACGCGACATCGAGCAACCGCACCTGCCGTTGATCGCGCCCGTGCATGAAGGTCGTGATGGGCCGCAAGGCTTGCCGGCGCATGGCACCCGTGGCGCCATAGAAAAGTGTCTCGACCTGCAGATCGTACAACCTGGCCGACTCGTCGGTGAGATAGCCACCCGTCTGGAAGTGGAAGTCCTGCACGAAGTAGTCCGGCAGATCGTCGCTCGCTTCCGTCGTGGCGGTCGATGCATCGCGCGCATTGCGCCGCGCGAGAGCCGAAGGGAGATCGGCAAGCATGTCGCGGATGCGCTTCAACTGCACGGGGAGCGGCGGCTCGTCGCTCATCGGCGGATAGATGCCATCGCGTACGGCGGCCGCATCCTGCATGAGTACGCCCATGAGATCGCGCAGCAACTCGGCCTGGGATGGGATCGGCCCGCGCGGCTTCTCGGCAGGGGCACGGCCGAGCGCGCTCGTGCGCCAGTCGACGATGCGATTGAGGCCGAGATAGAGCCCAAACCGCACCGCCTGCCCCGCCGCCTGCGCCGCCATGCCGATCGTGTCAGCCATTGTGTGCTCCTCGTATGCCTTCAGCGGTGCGCATCGAGAAACGCCAGGATGTGCCGCGCGGTTTCGGCTGGCCGCTCCTGCTGCACCCAGTGGCCCGCACCCTCGACGAGATGTACCTCGCTCATGCGCGTGCAGACCTCGTTCTGCATCCGCTCGATGGCGCCGGGCACCTGGTAGATGCCCCAGTCGCTGCGTCCTGCAATGAAGCATGAGGGTATGTCGATCGTGCGGCCGGAGAGCAGTTCCAGCTCCGGCAGCAGGCGCGGCTCGATGCGTGCGCGATACCAGTTGAGTCCGCCCTGAAAGGTCGTCCGCACATATTCGTCGCTGAAGACGCGCATCTCTGCTTCCGGCATCCAGGCGCATGCCGCGATCCTGGCCTCGCCCGGCATTTCCTTGGCGACTGTCTCGGCCATCCCGTCGACGAGGTCCATGATGTAGTACGTCGGCATCTTGGCGAGCTCTTCCGCCGTCCATGAGGCGAGGCGGAAGGGTTTGTTCGCTTCCCAGTCGGCGCTCTTGTGATGGAAGTAGGCCCGCAGGAAGGCGTGCACGCCCTGCTTCGCGCCGTGCATGTTCGGGTTGGCCTCGCGCGTGCAGTAGTACGCATGATAGTGTTTGCGCGGTCGCGACAGCGCGGCCAGTGTCTCGTGGATGCTCGGCCCTTTCGGACCCGGCCCCGACGGAATCGCGGGTGGCCCGGAGAAGGGCGCGCTCATCAGGATCATCGTGCGGAACAGATCCGGCCGCAGCAGGGCGCTGAACGCGGCGACCGTCGCGCCGAAGTCATGACCGATGACCGAAGCCACCTCGCGGATGCCGAGCGCATGGACGAGGCCGACCGCGTCGCGCACGAGATTGAACGGCCGGAAGGGCGCGAGGTCCACATCGTAGCGGCTGTCGGAGCCCGTCGTGCGGCCATAGCCACGTTGATCCGGCGCAATGACATGATACCCCGCTTCGGCGAGCATGGGCATGACCTTGCGCCAGCTATAGGCGAGCTCGGGAAAGCCGTGCAGGAGCAGCAGGCACGGCTGTCCGGGTTTGCCGCATTCGAGCACATGCATCCTGAGCCCGTTTACATCTTCAACGAAGCGCGCGGTGATCCCGGCCGGCAGCGTCGGGTCGTCGAGCGGAGCGAGGGTGGACATGAGCGGATTCCTCTGATGGGCATGGCGGCAGGGGAATGCTATGACGGCCGCGCCATCGCGGAAAGACCGCTTCTGCCCCCTTGCGACCTGCCCCGGGGACACCCCGGCCCTCGTCCTTTTGTAGCTCAAGAAACGCTGGAGAACTGAGATGAGCGATGCCCCCGTCCTTTGGAACCTCGATGCGCGCGGCGTCGCGACCGTCACGCTCAACCGACCGCAGGTGAACAACGCCTACAACGGCGCCATGATCCAGGGTCTGCACACCGCCATGGACACGCTCGGACGCGAAGCCTCGCTCCGCGTCGTCGTGCTCAAGGGCAATGGCAAGCACTTCCAGGCGGGCGCCGATCTCACTTGGATCAATGCAGCCCGCGCAGGCACGCCCGAGGACAATCTCGTCGTCTCGCGCGCGACCGCTACCGCCGTCGACCGTCTCAACCGGCTCCCCGTGCCGGTCGTCGCGCTGGTGCAGGGCGGCTGCTTCGGCGGCGGTACGGGTGTCGTCTCGGCGTGCGATGTCGTCATCGCCGCGGACAATGCACTCTTCTCCATCACCGAGGTGCGCTGGGGCCTGCACGCGAGCATCATCTTCCCGCAGCTCAATGACGCGATTGGCGTCCGCCAGGTGCGCCGCTACGCGCTCACGGGCGAGCGCTTCGGCGCCGAGGAGGCGCGCCGCATCGGGCTCGTGCACGAGGTCGCGCCGCTTGCCGATCTTGGCGCGCGCGGCGAGAAGATCGTCGCCGCGCTCCTCGAGAATGCGCCCGGCGCTCTCGCGAAGACCAAGCAGCACATTCTCGAGCACGCTTGGGGCGGCTTCGACGCGCCGACCCTCGACGCGCTCATCCAGAGCCATTCCGATCAGCGCCAGACGGCCGAGGCCGCCGAGGGTCTCGCCTCGTTCGCGGAGAAGCGCAGCGCCAACTGGGGTGTAAAGTAGCGGCTGCGCCTGTCGTATTGTCCGTACAAGCGACGTCATTCATTGCGTATTCACGCCGGTCCCCCTAGTGTGTGGGGGATGACGACCTTCAGCCTGCGATCGACCTCGGTGTTGGGCGCGTTCGTCCTTGCCGCCCTCGTGACATTGACACCGGCGCCGGCCGCCATCGGCCAGTCGGTGCGGTGTTTCGAGGACTGGTCGGATGCCGCGCCGATCGTGCTGCGCGAAAACCTGGTGCCGGCTCGGGAAGTCCAGTCCTGGGCGCGCAAACGCTTGAAAGTCAATGTGATCCGCGTGACCCTTTGCCAGGAGGGCGACAGGTACATCTATCGCCTCCTGATCCGCGAGCCCAAAGGGCGTATCCGCAATCGGAATATCGAGGCGCGCGGCCCTCTCGACCAGGGCGAGCCCGCCAAGCCTGCCGGCAAGACCTCCAAGAAGCGCCAGGACACCGCGCCCCACTGAAGTCCATATCGGGCGTAGCACGGACACCGGGCATTCATCTCCGGCCACCAAAAAGCACGCTGTTCCGCCGCCTTGCGCGACGGATCAGGTCCGCCCTGCACGTTTGCACACGACTGGAATGGCAATCGGCGCCCCGGCCCGCTAAAATGCACTCCGTCCGATGTTTTCGGCAACGCGGGTGAGTGGCTATGCACGGGGCATCTCAGGCGAGGGGACGTGACGCCATGCGCGTGCTGGTGGTTGAGGACGATCCTGATCTCAATCGTCAACTTTCCGCTGCGCTGGTCGATGCCGGTTACGCCGTCGATTGCGCACACGATGGCGAGGAAGGCTACTTCCTCGGCGAGACCGAGCCCTACGATATCGTCATTCTCGATATCGGCCTGCCGAAGAAGGACGGCATCAGCGTCCTCGAACAGTGGCGGCGCGCCGAGCGCAACATGCCGGTCATTCTGCTCACCGCGCGCGACCGCTGGAGCGACAAGGTGCAGGGCATGGACGCCGGCGCCGACGACTATCTGGCGAAGCCCTTCCACATGGAGGAGCTGCTGGCGCGCATCCGCGCGCAGGTGCGCCGCCTCTCGGGGCATGCCCGCAGCGAGATCGAGGTCGGCCCGCTGCGTCTCGATACCAAGACCGCACGCGTCTCCATGGGCGGCCAGCCGGTGAAGCTCACGTCGCACGAGTATCGCCTGCTCGCCTACCTCATGCATCACAACGAGCGGGTCGTCTCGCGGACAGAGCTCGTCGAGCATCTCTACGATCAGGACTTCGACCGGGACTCGAACACCATCGAGGTGTTCATCGGGCGTCTCAGGCGCAAGATCCCGCCGGAGATGATCAAGACCGTGCGCGGGCTCGGCTATCGCCTGACGCGTGAGGGTGATGAGAGTTAATTCCCTTGCCTTCCGCCTGTTCGCGACGGCAGCCGTCTGGACGCTGCTCGTTCTGCCCGTTGCCGGACTTGCCATCGACTATGTGCGCCAGCGCGAGCTTGCTTCCGCTCACGACACGCGGATCAGCCAGCTCCTGACGCTCGTCATTGCCTTCAGCACCGACGACGGCGGCTCCGAACCGCGCTTTCCCCGCAACGTTGGTGAGCCGCTCTTCGAGGTGACGCACTCCGGCTGGTACTGGCAGATCACTCCGCTTGCGAACAGTCCCGGGCGGCGCATGGTGTCGGCCTCGCTCGCGAGCGAGGCACTGGCGTTGCCTTCC
>CAUJKI010000028.1 GCA_963205015.1 Pseudomonadota bacterium | reverse complement strand
ATCCAGTGGTGAATAGATCTCGTTTGAGAATCGTGAGCCCTGTGGGATACATGAATTGTCACAATAGCGCTGCATCAGGCCCTGCCTCGAGCCTCCTACGGCCGCCCGTCCCCGGCAATCGGCGCCCTTCTTAAGAACCCGCCCCAGTCCTACTCATGCAAAAGACCTCAGATACCGCCGCCTCGCGCCTCCCCTGGTGGCGGGACCCGATGTACCGCGTCGTGCATGCCGTCGGCATCACGCAGGTTACGGCCTGGGGTACGGCCTTCTACTGCCTCGGCGTACTCGCCGCGCCCATTGCCGAGGAACTCGGCTTCACGCGAAGCTTCGTGTTTCTCGGCTTCACCGTCGCCATGCTGGTACAAGGCGCCGTCTCGGCTTCGATCGGCCGGCTCGTCGACCAGTGGGGCGGCCGCAAGGTCATGAGCCTCGGCTCGATCCTTATTGCCATCGGTCTCGCCGCGCTCGCGCTTGTCTCCCACTGGCTTGCCTATCTCACCGTGTGGGCCTTCCTCGGCCTTGCCATGCGCATGTCGCTCTACGACGCAGCCTTCGCGTCGGCCGTGCAGGTCGCGCCGAGCCGCGGCCGCAAGGCGATCTCCTATCTGACGCTCTACGGAGCCTTCGCGTCATCCGTCTTCTGGGTCGTCGGGCACCAACTTTCCGAGGTCGTGGGGTGGCGCAATACCCTGCTCATCTTCGCCCTCATCAACATCGTCGTCTGTCTGCCGCTGAACTGGTGGGGGCTCTCCATCCGCGAGCCGAAGCCGGAGAACGCGCCCGCCGCCACGATGGCGGCCCGCGCGGTCGACGGCGCCCCGCTCGAAGGGCGCGCGCGCACTATTGGCATGATCCTGTTCGCACTCATCATGTCGCTCAATGGCTTCGTCTTCGGTGTCGTCTCGGTCCAGCTCGTGCCGCTGTTCGAAACCGCCGGCATGGCCACCGCGACGGCCGTATGGATCGCCTCACTCAAAGGCTTCGCGCAGTTCGGCGGCCGCGTCATCGAGATCGTATTCGGCCGGAACCTGCATTCCTTCACGGTCGCTCGCTTCGCGATCGGCGCGCTGCCCTTCTCGCTTCTGCTGCTGCTCTACAGCGAAGGCGCCTTCGCGCCGATCCTGGCCTTCACGCTACTCATGGGAGCTTCGCAGGGCGTCATCACCATCGTCCGCGGCGCAGTCCCGCTCGCGCTCTTCGGCGCCGAGGGCTACGGGCGCGTGCTCGGTCTGATCGCGATGCCGATCCTCGTCGTCAGCGCCCTTGCGCCGACGGTCTACGCTTTCATCCTCGATACCTGGGGTAGCAAGGTCGGTGTCACGATCCTGTTCATCAGCTCGCTTCTGGCGACGATTGCCATCGAGCTCATGGGCCGCTGGTACCGCAAGAACCAGTAGTGCGGCTGCCCGCTCCCCCCCCCCCGGATATCACTACGTCGAGCGCGGTCGTATAATGTGGTTCTGCACGCCCGCTGCACCGAGCAGCGGCCGCTTCGAGCTCACCATGCCGGCGTTGACGCCGGCCCACCCGATCTCACCGGAAAGCCGCCCGTATTCGATCTTCGGGCAGCGGTTCATCACAACCTTGAGCCCTTGAGCTTCGGCCTCGGCCGCTGCCACGTCATTGCGCACGGAGAGCTGCATCCAGACGACCTTGAGCCCAAGCTTCTGCTTGAGCGCGATCGCCTCGCGCACGATCCCGAGTGCGGCTTCCGAATTGCGGAAGATGTCGACCATGTCGACGGGCTCGTTGATCTCGGCGAGACTCGCCACGACCTTCTGGCCGAGAATCTGCTGCCCCGCGAGCACGGGATTGACCGGAATGACCCGGAAGCCCTTGCCGATGAGATACTTCATCGCGAAGTAGCTCGGGCGATTGATGTTCGCCGAGGCGCCGACCATGGCGATCGTCTTGGCCTCGTTCAGGATCGCCGCGATATAGGCGTCGTCGTAGCGGTCGTGGTTCATGAGTTTTTCGGCGGCGGCAGTTGCGGGCGACCGTCTCCATCCAGCGGCCAGAATGGGTTGTAGGCGATCTCCCACAAAAATCCATCAGGATCGGCAAAGTAACCGGCGTAACCACCCCAGAAGACCTTTCGCGCCGACTGCGTGATCCGGCCGCCCTGCCGCGCCGCGAACGCCATCGCCGCATCGACTTCGGCTTCGCTTCCGAGATTGATGGCCAACGACATGCGCGAGCACTTGGGTCCGCTCTCGACCTCGACGTTGGCATCTTCGGCAAGATCATCGCGCCCGAACACAGCGAGCACGACGCCATTCATGTCGAAGAAGGCAACCCCATCGTTGTCGACGCCCGCGGGGCGAAACCCGAGACCTTCATAGAAGCGGCGCGAGACCGCTACGTCGGCAACGCCAAGTGTTATGAGCGTCACGCGCTGCGGGACCATTGTTAATGTCCCGATGCCGAAGTTCGCCCGCTCTCTCTGCTCGCGCCCCAGCAAACTTCGGCCTCATAGGGAACACGAGCCATAGTGATTGCATCAGCGTGTTTCAGACCGAGAAATTCGCTCTCAGTCGTGCCGCAAGGTCTGGCGAATTTCTCGATCGTCACGCTAGTCGCCCTTCCAGGCGGGCTCGCGCTTCTCGACGAACGCGCCGATGCCCTCCTCGGCATCACGGTGCATCATGTTGCGCACCATGACCTCGCTCGCATAGGCATAGGCGTCCGCGACCGGCTTCTCTACTTGAGCGTAGAACGCTTCCTTGCCGATGCGGATCGTGGCCGGCGACTTCCCTGCGATTGTGCGTCCGAGCTCAAGCGCGCCGCCGAGCGCACGGCCTTCCGCCACGACGCGATTGACGAGCCCGTAGTCCGCCGCCTCGCGTGCGCCGATCATCTCACCGAGAAGCAACATCTCCATGGCGCGCTTGCGCGGCACATTGCGCGTGAGCGCCACCATCGGCGTCGAGCAGAAAAGTCCGATGTCGACGCCGGGCGTCGCAAACCGCGCCGCCGCTCCGGCCACCGCGAGATCGCATGTCGCGACGAGCTGGCAGCCCGCTGCTGTCGCAACGCCTTCGATGGCGGCGATGAACGGCTTCGGTGAGCGCATGATCGACATCATGACTCCCGCGCAGCGCGCCATTGTCATCGCATAGAATGCGCGGCCGCCATCGGCATCGCGCCGATGCGCGGTCAGCTCCTTGAGGTCGTGTCCGGCGCAGAAGGCAGGGCCTGTCGCGGCGAGCACCACGGCGCTCACGCTGCGGTCGCCGGAAAGCCTGTCGACGGCTGACTGCAATGCCGCCAGCATTGCAAGGCTCAGGCTGTTGCGGGCCTCGGGCCGCGTCAGCGTCAGGACGGCAACCGCATCATGGCGCGCCTCGCTCAGAAACGAGGCGCTCTCTTTCAAGGTGCCCTGCGGCGGTCCGCCGTCCTGCATCTTCGGCTTCCTCGCGCGCCGCCGCGGCCAGCGCCCGCGCTTACTGTTGTCCGAGTGCCTTCTCGAGCGCCACGCGATGCTTGGAGACCAGCTCGATGTTGCTCGGGAACTTGACAGGCGGCGTATTCTTCAACGCGTCGTTCAGCTCGTCGAGCATCTGCTTCTTCTCGGCCGCGCTGATCTGCGCATCCGCATTGATCTCGGCGATCTCTTTCTTGATCAGCTCGATCGGATCCGTGTACTTGCCCGAGTCCGGATCGATGCCGCTCAAGATCACCGAAATATTGTAAGCTACATCATCGTATTCGGTATAGTCTTTGAAGCCGTGCTTCTTCGCAATTGCATCAAGCTCGGCCTGCTGCTTGTCTGTGGGTGCCGTACCCTCCTGGGCAGGATTGCGCTCGATGAACTGGGTGATGTCCGGCTGGGCCGCGATGAAGCCTTGGACATGCTTCTCGCTGAGCTGTAGCTGATTGAACGCTTCCTGAGCCTTGAGCGTCGGTGCGGCGACAAACGACACCAGACCTATTGCCAGCGCCGAAGCAAACGCGGCAAGAATTCCTAACCTGCTGAGCATTGGGCTTCTCCTTGTTCGAAGTCTCGTGCCTGCGCCGCTTGCCTGTTCAGATGACGGCTCGCCTATATCAGATCACCAGAGTGGGACGCCATTAAGGATGTCAACCGATACCCCACAGCCGAGTCACCTTTCTGCCACGGTCGTCACAGAGCTGATCGACGCGGCCTTTCCGCAGATACATGCCTCAGGACGGGTGATGGAGATCGAATCCGTCGGCCCCGACACCGCACGGGTACGCATGCATCTCACCGAGCGCAACACGCGCCATGGCGGCACCATCTCCGGCCCAGCCATGTTCACGCTCGCGGACTTCTCGATCTACGTGGCACTCATCGGCCGCCTCGGCACCACCGCGATCCCATCGGTAACGAGCAACCTCAACATCACGTTCCTCATGCGCCCGCCCGCGCGAGATGTGATTGCCGAGACACGCCTCGTCCGTGTCGGCCGTCGCCTCGCCTATGCCGAGGTCGCCCTTTATTCGGATGGCAGCAGCGAGATGATCGCACACGCCACCGGCACCTACGCCATCCCCTCGTCGACGCCGAAATCATGAGGTAATATGGTACCTCTTAGGTGGTAATATAATACCGCAATATTAGTGGCATGAAATAACAGGAAGAATCCCGCGCGCCGCGCGCCGAATTCCATTGACCCCGGCATTTTCGCAGCCTAGAAGGATGCCGCGCGGCGCTTGATCCTAATCCCGGGATCGCGCCGCTCGCTGTTTCAGCCGCGCTAAACGGCAGGCCCATCGCAAAGGCCCAGCCCTAAGCCGCAGCCGAAACGGCAGTGTGAGCAGAACTCTGGCGACCACGCCTGCCGGCTCTCGTGCCGACCGGCACGGGCGCCATACTCGAGGGCCAAGCAGATGAAGACGTACAGCGCCAAGCCCGGCGAGGTGGAGAAGAAGTGGGTGCTTATCGACGCCGAGGGTCTCGTCGTCGGCCGGCTCGCCGCGCTCATCGCCACGCGCCTCAAAGGCAAGCACAAGCCGGCCTACACGCCGCATGTCGACATGGGCGACAACGTGATCGTCGTCAATGCCGAGAAGGTCGTGTTCACCGGCAACAAGTACGAGGACAAGAAGTACGAATGGCACACCGGCTATCCCGGCGGCCTCAAGACGCGCTCACCTCGCCAGATCATCGAGGGCAAGTTTCCCGAGCGCGTCCTCTTCAAGGCGGTCGAACGCATGCTCGCGCGCGGCCCCCTGCAGCGCCGCCTCATGACCAATCTCAAGGTCTACGCCGGTCCAGCCCATCCGCATGAAGCGCAGCAGCCGACCAAGCTCGACATCGCCGCGCTCAATCGCAAGAACAAGAGAGCCTGACGCCATGACCGCAGATGCCAAGTCGCTCGAGGATCTTGGGAACCTCACCGGCCAGACCGCCGATGCCGCTGCGCCGCTCCACGTCCAGAAGCTCGACGCCCGCGGCCGCGCCTATGCCACCGGCAAGCGCAAGAACGCGATCGCCCGCGTATGGGTCAGCCGCGGACACGGCAAGATCACGATCAACGACAAGGACGTTGCGACCTACTTCGCGCGCCCCGTTCTGCAGATGATCCTGAAGCAGCCGCTCGTCGCCGCCGAGCGCATGGACCAGTACGACTTCCGCGCAACGGTGAGCGGCGGTGGGCTTTCCGGTCAGGCCGGCGCCGTCCGGCACGGCCTGTCGAAGGCGCTGACCTACTACGAGCCGGAGCTGCGCACCGTGCTCAAGAAGGGCGGCTTCCTTACCCGCGACAGCCGCATCGTGGAGCGCAAGAAGTACGGCATGGCCAAGGCCCGCCGCTGCTTCCTGTTCTCGAAGCGCTAAAGCGTCTAAATACGCCCCTGGGAAAAGAAAACGGCCCG
>CAUJKI010000027.1 GCA_963205015.1 Pseudomonadota bacterium | reverse complement strand
AAGCCACAGTAAGCAATTGACCAATGTACTCACTTTGCTAATTTAAAGTTGCATTATTGCGGAAAAACAGCAAGAATCGATGTCCGATTCCATTATTGTTGAATCTGCCGCCATGTTTATCGAATTCAGCGTCTCCAATTTCCGCTCCATTCTGTCCCGCCAGACTTTAAGCATGGTGGCCAGTCCCGACGCCGCGCATCTCCAGCGCAATGTCAGCCCGGGCAAGGACAAGGATCTGCGCTTGCTGCGGTCGGCAGTCATCTATGGACCGAATGCAGCGGGCAAGAGCAATCTCCTGCGCGCAGTGGAAACCCTGCGCCAGCTGGTACTGAACTCGGCCACCAGCTTTCAGGAAGGCCAGCCTATTCCCGTTACGCCGTTTCTCTTTTCGAAGTTAGCATCTGAGCAACCGTCGGAGTTCGAGATCATCTTCATCGCCGACGATGGCATCCGTTATCACTACTGCTGCGTAGCAAGCTCCGAGCGCGTAATCAGGGAATGGCTTGTTGCCTACCCACTTGGCCGCGCGCAAAGATGGTTCGAAAGGGAGTACGACACCGAGACCAAGGCGCAACGGTGGTGGTTCGGCCCAAACTTCAACGCTGAGCGTGCGGAGCGCAAAGTCTGGCAAGACTTTACGCGAGACAACGCCCTGTTCCTGTCGACCGCGATTCAGCTCAACAATGCCCAGCTCCGACCGGCATTTAGTTGGATCACGCAGAAGCTCATCGTGCTGGTGCCCGGTGTCGACCTGAATCCATTCCTTAGCCTGAATCTGCTGCGCGAAGGAAGCGGGCAGGACCAGATCATGCGCTTCATGCGCGCGGCGGATATCGGCATCGACCGGCTGGAGCTTCTGGAAGAGGACATGACTCCACCACCTTCGGGTGTGCCCCCTCCAGGCGCCATGCGGGTTCACCTTGAGATTGGGCTCCAGCCTGGGGCCTCGCCCGCACCCCAGACGCCGAAGCGCTTTCGCGTTCTCGCATGGCACAAGCGCGCAGATACCAACGAAGAAGTGCCGCTCGACATGAGCGACGAGTCAGACGGCACCCAGAAGCTGTTCGAATTCACGGGCGGCTGGCTACGTGCGCTTGAATGGGGGGCAACCCTGTTCGTCGATGAACTCGACCGCAGCCTGCATCCGCACATGACACGCTTTCTCGTGGGACTTTTCCACAGCCGCAACAACGAGAAGAACTCGCAGTTGGTTTTTACCACCCACGACACGACCCTGCTGGACACCGACTTGCTCCGCCGCGACCAGATATGGTTCGTCGAGAAAGACGAGGAACGATCGTCCCGCCTCTACCCGCTGCTCGAATACTCGCCGCGCAAGGACGAAGCTCTGGAGCGTGGCTACCTCAAGGGACGCTACGGCGCCATTCCCTTCATCGGCGACCTCGGGGCCTGACGCATGGCGCGGCGCACTCCACTTTCAAAGCTTCGTGGCAGTGGATCGTTCCGGCGTGCGGCCGGACAGAAGCCGCCACGATCCATCACTCTCATCGTGTGCGAGGGTGAAACCGAGCAAGAGTATTTCGAGGCAGCCCGTATCAAATACGGACTGACCACGGCGGAAATCATCCTTGCAGATAACACAATCGGGCCGGCGCCCATCAGCGTCGTCGAATGCGCCGAGGGAAAATGTTCAGAGCGCGGTGGGTATGACAATGTTTTCTGTGTCTTTGACCGTGACGGGCACGAGAGCTTTGATCGTGCGCGGAAGAAGATCAAGACACTGGCCGACCGCAAGAAGAAGCCACTGGCCATTCGAGAATCGATTTCAATCCCCTGTTTTGAATTTTGGGTGTTGCTCCACCATGAAAGAACGGATGCCCCATTCACGAAATGCGCTGACGTAATAGACCGGGTTCGCAACCACATGCCGGGCTACGAGAAGGCGGACGCCACCATCGCCAAACAGCTCATGGCAAGAGTGGAAGACGCCCTTGGAAACGCCGACTGGATTGAAGGGCGAGCCGAGAACAACGGCTACAACCCCTACACGTCTGTTCACCATGTGCTTCGGCATTTCGCACAAGTGGCCAATCAGAAAGACAACGCGTGACCCCCAAAAAGAAACTCATCGAGGTCGCCCTGCCGCTAGAGGCAATCAACATCGCCAGCGCACGCGAGAAATCCATCCGCCACGGCCATCCTTCGACGCTGCACCTGTGGTGGGCGCGGCGCCCCCTGGCGGCGGCGCGGGCGGTGATCTTTGCGCAGATGGTCGATGACCCCTCGGCGCACCCGGACATCTTCAAGACCGAGAAGGCGCAGGAGAAGGAGCGGCAGCGGCTGTTCCGCATCATCGAGGAACTGGTGAAGTGGGAGAACACCACCAACGAGGCCGTGTTGCAGAAGGCGCGCGACGAAATCTGGCAGAGCTGGCGCTACACCTGCTCCGAAAACGCCGACCACCCGCGCGCCAAGGAACTCTTCGACCGTTACAAGCTGCCCGGCTTTCACGACCCCTTCGCCGGCGGCGGCGCATTGCCGCTGGAAGCGCAGCGGCTGGGGCTGGAGAGCTACGCCAGCGATCTGAATCCGGTGGCGGTGCTGATCAACAAGGCGATGATCG
>CAUJKI010000026.1 GCA_963205015.1 Pseudomonadota bacterium | reverse complement strand
GCGGCTTCATACCCGCCGGAGTGAAGAGTGGCGGGACCTGAGGGTTGGTCCGCAAGGTTTCAAGATAAGCGAGGATACTCTGGATTTCATCGCGCGTGAGCTGGTTATCCGGCATCGGGAGATGAGGCAGGATAAGAACGTTGCTGATGCGCTCCGCCGACTGACCAGGGCTGTTTGCTATGCCGCGAAACGTACCGATACCCGCAGGTACCGCGGCGTTGTCGGCACCATCGACCAGGTGGCAGCGCGAACAAAGGCGGACTGCTAGCTCGCGGCCGCGCACTGCCGATGGCCCTGCCTCTTGCGTTAAGACATTGTGCGGACTGACGAACACGCAAGCCATGAGCGCCGCTACTCTGGCAAATTTAATTTTGCTCCCTGCCCACATAAGCCAGTTTCCTCAATACCACGTCGGCCCCACTATTCGTTGCCGCACCGCGCACCGCCGCGGCCGCTTCCGCCCTTTGTCTCCTATCAAATAATACCGCTACCCACTCTCGTTCCTCTTGATCCCGCGCAAGGCGCTTCGAACGGCCGTGAGCTGCCTAGACCTCCATCAGGCTGCATGGTTGGAAGCACGCACTTGCGCTCAATCGAGCCGTGTGGCGTCCTATGCCAAACTAATTTTTCGAGCCTACGGATAAAGTCGGGGATATGACGCATGTCTTGGAGCTGTATTGGACGCTGCCTGGTTCTGGTTGGCGCCATGTGGGTCGCTGCATTGTCCGCAAGGGCGCAGACGGTCACGGAAATCAATCAAATGGGCCAGAGGGTCAACGAACTCTTTGTTGCCGGAAGATATCGGGAGGCAATACCCATAGCGCGACGCCTTGTACGGGTGATGGAGGAACGAGAGGGCGCCGATGGATTGAATACGGCAATCGCGCTGAACAGCCTGGCGCTGCTGCTGGAGGACGCCAATCGCCTGACCGAAGCAGAAAGCATCTATCGCCGCGTGATTCGGATCCTCGAGAAGTCCGGCGGTCGCAAGCAGCCAAATTACTCGACTTCGCTCGGAAACCTGTCGGCGCTGCTGTACAAGCAAAGGCGATATCCCGAGGCGGAGGCCTTGCTCCGACGCGCAATTGCCATCGACGAAGCCCGGCTCGGTCCCAATCATACGGACATAGCTATCCGGCTGAACAATTTGGCGCTGCTGCTTCAGTCCACGTTCAGGCGTGACCAGGCCGAGCAAATCATGAGACGAGCGCTCGCGATTGACGAGCGGGCCGTGGGACCGGATCACCCTACCGTCGCCAAGCGGCTCGGCAATCTGGCTCAGATTCTGGTCGACGACTACAAGTGGACTGAGGCCGAGCCTTTGATCCGCCGAGCGCTGACCATCGAGGAAAAGCGGCTGGGCGGAAATCACAGCACCGTTTCGATCCGCCTCAACAGTTTGGCCCTGCTGCTTCAGGATACAGGACGAACAGCCGAAGCCGTCCCCCTCATGCGCCGGGCTCTCGCCATCGAGGAGAAGAACCGGGGCGCCAATCACCCCGAGGTCGCAAACCTGTTGGCCAACCTCGCGCTGCTCGTCGAAAAGGACGACGCTGGCGAGGCTGAGCGATTGAAGTTGCGTGCCTTGGCAATAGAGGAAGCCAGTTTCGGTCCATCCCATCCACGGCTGCGCCGTCACCTGAGCAATCTCGGCTGGCACTATGGCAAGCGCGCGCGCTGGTCAGAGGCGCTTGCGTACTTTCGTCGGTCCAACAAGATTCTCGAGGATCAGGGGCACGCGCTGGAGCAGCATCAGCACGATGTGAGCCGGCAGCTTCTGACCGACAGCCGCATGGACCTTCGGCTCCATGTTTTTGCACTCCAGGAAACATCGTCCGGCGGGTTCTCCGACGAGGCTTTTCATATCGCTCAGCTGGCGATGCGCGACGGCACGGCCGAAGCACTCTCACTGACCGCTGCACGATTTGCCTCGGGACGCGATGAGGTCGCATCTGCTGCCCGCGAGTTGCAGGATCTCACGAATCAACGCCGCACGCTGGACGCGCAGTTGATCTCTTCGCTCGCGAAAGCCAATCGCGCAGAGACCGCGCGCATTCATACTGCGATCGGAAAACTCGACGCCAGCTTCAAAAGCCTCTCTGATGCGATGGCTCGAAAGTTTCCCCGCTATGTCGAGCTTGCTAACCCACGCCCGTTGACCGTCGCAGACGTGCAAGCACTCCTCAAGCCGGATGAAGTGCTTGTTCAGTTCATGATGGTCTACCCGCTCGATGGCCTGCCTGACGCCGCATTCGCATGGGCGGTCAGTGCCAACGAGGCGCAATGGAGACGTCTCGACATTGGTGCCAAGGGCGTAGCGGATCATGTGGAGGCGCTGCGCTGCGGACTCGACTTGGCGTCGTGGCTTGGCAATGGACTGGAGCGCTGCAATCGGCTCTTGGGCACATCGCGCCGCGACTATGCGGACGTCTCGAGTAGTCCGCTTCCTTTTGATCTCCACCGTGCCCACACGCTCTACCGGGCGCTGTTCGGCGGGTTCGAAGAGATGCTTAGGAACAAAAGCCTTCTCATGGTGCCTTCGGGCGCTCTTGCAAGCCTCCCGCCCCAGGTCCTTGTCACGGAGGCGCCGACCGTGTTGGACGGACAGGCGCCTAACTATGCGCGAGCTGCGTGGCTCGCTTCCCGTCAGCCGGTCACACTCCTGCCCTCCATCGCAAGCCTGTCGTCACTACGGAAAATTTCGAAGTCCAGCGCGGGCGGGCAGGCCTTCATCGGATTCGGCAATCCGCTTCTGATGGGCCCCAAGAACGACAATCGCAGTGCATGGAGCATCCGCACATGCGCCGAGACGCCCATCGCGTCGAATGCTCAGGTCCGCTCGGCGCGGCCTGCATTGACGATACGGTCTGTCAGCCTCCAAGCTGATCGCCATGCCATTCTTGCGCAGAACCCATTGCCGGAGACCGCTACCGAGCTGTGCAGTGTCAGCCGCACACTCGGGGCACCGGAGAGCTCAATCTACCTTGGGGATCGGGCTCGTGAAGGAATCGTAAAGGCACTGTCATTGTCCGGCGCTCTGGCGCAAGCCAAGATCATTCACTTCGCGACGCATGGTGTACTATCGAGCGAGAGCGAGCGCCTCGGAGCCGCAGGCGAACCTGGTCTTATTCTCACTCCGCCTGACGAGGCGAACGATGCTGACGATGGGCTCCTGACCGCATCGGAGGTTGCGCAGCTCAAGCTCGACGCCGACTGGGTCGTGCTTTCTGCCTGCAACACAGCCGCCGGCGGTAGCGGCATCGAGCAGTTCAGCAAATTATCCGGGCTCGCACGTGCGTTCTTTTACGCCGGCGCCCGCGCACTTCTCGTATCGCACTGGGCGATCGACTCGGATGCTGCAGTCAAATTGACGACCAGGGCGTTTGCTGCCTTGCGCGAAAAGCCTCAGATCGGTCGAGCGGAAGCTTTCCGGCAATCGCTCATCGCCATGATCTCCGACACGACCCGGCCCAAAGGTTGGCCTCCCGCTGCCCATCCATCCGTTTGGGGACCATTCATGCTCGTGGGAGAAGGGCGAAACTGAGAGCCAATCGAGTAGCAATCACACACAAGTATATCTGTTGGCGAGCGATGGTGACTACGACGGTCTCGAGAAGACGTAAATCAGCCCGACAAGCATCAGCAGGCCAACTGCCGTCGCCAGCGCTGGACCAGGGCTGCTGCCTATCCAGAACAAGACAAAGCTGACAGTCGTGCCAGCGAGCGCCAGCAGTTTGCCGCGCCATGGGATGGCGCCGCGTGCTCGCCATTCGCGCAATGTCAGCCCAAAACGGGGATGCGACAGCAGCCATCCTTCAAGACGCTCGGATGATCGGGCGAAGCAAGCGGCTGCAAGAATCAGGAATGGCGTCGTTGGGAGCACCGGTAGAAAGGCACCGATGAAGCCAAGCGCCACAAAGAAAAGACCGAGGGCAAGATAGAGCCCGCGCAGCGGGCGCATCGTCTCCCTCACATTCTCACATGCTCCGGCCGAAAGCCGGTCCCGATCCGGATCATCAATTGGACCTTCTGCGTCGCTCTCGTGGGAAAGCTAAGTTCTCATGAGCCTGTCGGCGTCTTGACGCTTTGCCTCTCCTCGCTGAGACCGGATAACGGATCGCTTCCCTCAAAGCGATCGCGATACAGCGTTGCCTGAACCAGAAACAGGAACGTTACAGGCGTGGTTGTGGTGACGAATATACCAATCAGGATCTCATGAACCACCGGACGCGTCCGAGCGATTGAGAAATAGAGCATCGACGCGGCGAGAATACTGAACAGCCCGAGCGTCGAACCGAGCGTCGGGGCATGAATGCGCTCGTAAAAGGTCTTGAAGCGCAGCAACCCGATCGAGCCAATCAGCGCCAGACTCGAGCCAAGGAGCAGCAAGGCCGACGTCAGGATGGCGGCCCACACCGGCAGTTCTTCGATCGCATTCATTCGATGACCTCGCCGCGCATGAGAAACTTTGCCATGCTCACCGTCGCCACGAAGCCGAGCAGGCCAATGACCAGCGCCACCTCGAAATAGAGCGTCGTGCCGGAACCGATACCGAAAACCAAGAGGAGCAACATGGCGTTGACGTAGAGCGTATCCATGCCAAGGACGCGGTCCTGAGCCCTCGGTCCTCGCAGGATACGGAGGGCCGAAGCCGCCATCGCCAGCGTCAGAAAGCCTTTGGATATCGTCAGCGCGATGGTCAGGATCAACCCACTCATTCGAAGATCTCCTTCAACAAGCCTTCGTAGCGCACCTTGATGATCTGGCCCCAGTCGTCGCCGTCGACGAGGTCGAGAACGTGGATCACGAGCACATTGCTCGTCGACTCATAGTTGACCCAGCTCGTCCCCGGCGTTGCCGTGATGATGCACGCAAGAAGGGTGAGGCTGTAGTGAGAACGTACGCTGAGCTCGATCCGGACGAAACCGGGCGTCCTGTCGCGCTTGTCCTTGAGAACCAGACGGGCGACGCGAACGTTCGAGCGCGTCATATCCACGACGACCTCGAGGGCAAGCCGCAGGATGATCCACAGTCGCCTGAAAATCAGTGGCGGCGCTTCGAGACGCACCAGAACCCACGATCCGGCGATGGCAACTACGGTCCCCAGCAGGACGTGCGCGACGGAAAGGTCCTCGTTGAGCAGCAGCCATGTGGCCAGCAGCATCGCTGATATGACGGGATACGGCAGCCACCGGCTCATGGCTTTTGCTCTGGTTGCATAGGCGTGATGCGAGGCTGCGCCTGCACGGCACCGATGTACGGGCGACCCAGCTCCAATCCCTTGGCCGTCACTTGCATGAACCGCATGACGGGACCGGCCTGCACTGTGAGCGCAACACAAAGGAAGAGGAGCAAGGCAACCGCGCCAAGCTCCACACGGCGGACATGCGGCAGCTCGCGCTCGAATGTCCAGAATGTCCTTATGCCCGCACGCGTGACGGAAACGACTGTCGTAATCCCCGAGACGAGAATAACGAACAGCAACACCCATCCTTGCGGAGACACGGTGCCGCCTCCTGCAAGCCAGTGCTGACCGAGGAGGCTGCTAAGGATGGCAAACTTTGCGATGAAGCCCGAGAGTGGCGGCAGGCCGGAAAGCAGCAGGGCGCAGGCAATAAAAGCGACGCCGAGGACGGCGATGATAGCGGGAATCGGGACGCCTACTTCTTCCTCTTCTTCTTCGTCCTCCTCTTCCTCCGCGCCGTAAACCTCCAATGTTACCGCCAGGACATCGTCGGCAGGGGTGCGGCCGCGCTCCACGAGCTCGACCAGCAGAAAGAACGCAGCTACCGTCAACGACGAGCTCACGAGATAGTACAGTGCCGCACTCGTCATCGGGGCGCCGCCGAACCCGATCGCCGCCAGCATTGTTCCCGACGATATCAGAACACTGTATCCGGCGAGGCGGCCCATGTCCTGCGAAGCCAGCATTCCGATCGCAGCAAAGCATATGGTCGCGACACCGATCGCGAACAGCCAGCCTTCCGCGAAGAAGATCGACGCTCCCCCGGCAGCTTCAGCCGTTATGGATCCCAGCCGCAGAATGACATAGCAACCAACCTTGGTCATGACCGCGAACAATGCCGCGACCGGCGCACTCGCCGCCGCATAGAGCGTGGGCAGCCAGAAGCCGAGCGGCCAGGCTGCCGCCTTCACGAGAAAAGCAACGCCGAGGATAGCCGCTCCGATCTCGAACAGCCGCCGCTCGGAGGGATCGAGTACCGGGATGCGTTCGCCAAGCGCCGCCATGTTGAGTGTACCGGCGGTGCCGTAGATCAGGCTGACGCCGATGAGAAAGAGCGTCGACGCAACGAGATTGATCACGATGTAATGGAGGCTCGCGCTGACGCGCGCGCGTCCCGAGCCGTGGAGCGCCAATCCGTAGGATGCCGCGAGCAGAACCTCGAAGAAGACGAAGAGATTGAAAAGGTCGCCCGTCAGAAAGGCGCCGTTCAAACCCATGAGAAGAAACTGGAACAGCGGATGGAAGTAGCTGCCAGCGCGATGCCAGGAGGCCAGAGCAAAGAGCAGCGCAGCACATCCGAGCGTCGCCGTCAGCACCAGCATCAATGCAGCAAGACGGTCGGCAACCAGAACGATGCCGAAGCTTGCCGGCCAATTGCCGAGAAGGTAGACCCTGACGGCCTGCGCCGGGTCCTGTGTCATGCTGGACACGAGAAGCGTAATGGCGACCGCAAGCAGTGCGAGCGTCGAGAGAATGCTGATCGCAGCAATCGCCTCACGGCGTCGCCCGTCGAGCAGCAGCATGAGGCCGCCGGCGAAAAGCGGAATGATGATCGGCGCGATGATCAGATGATCCGCGAAGGTCACGAGCCCCGCTCCACGCTATCAACGTGATCGCTGCCGGAGAGGCCGCGCGCAGCGAGAACAACGACCAGGAACAGTGCTGTCATCGCGAAGCTGATCACAATGGCGGTCAGCACCAGCGCCTGAGGCAAGGGGTCAGCATAGAGCGCGAGATTGGTGGGGACCGACGGATCGAGCACGGGTGGCACCCCGACACGCAGGCGTCCCATCCCAAAGATGAAGAGATTGACCGCGTACGACAGGAGCGACAGCCCGATGATCACCTGGAAGGTCCGCGGACGCAAAAGAAGCCACAATCCCGATCCTGCCAGGACGCCGATGGTCATGGAGATAACGAGCTCCATCAGGTCGCTCCTTCCGCTGGCTGGGCGGCTCTGCTGGTTGCGCGGCTGATGCGGATCGACTGGTGCGCGAGCGCGATGAGCACCAGAACCGTGGCTCCGAGAACCAGCGCGAAGACGCCAAGGTCGAAGAGCAGAGCGGAAGC
>CAUJKI010000025.1 GCA_963205015.1 Pseudomonadota bacterium | reverse complement strand
GAGTTCGGCCGCGTAGGCGCCGCCGCGATCGATGGCGCGTTTCAGATTGCCGAGCTCCAGTGACAGGACGATGCGCTCGGCATTGCTCTGGCGGTCGGCCTCGGCCTTGAGCACGGCATCCACGCTGGTCTCGAGCTTCGCGAGGCGCGCGGTCGCAGGGGCGACGGCAGCGCTCACGTCGGCGGGCTTCGCGGTCTCGCGCCGGATGGCATCGAGCGCGGTCTTAAGGCGCGCGATCTCGTCTTGTGCCGCGCGCGCGATCTCCGCGAGCTGATCGGCGCCGGTCTTGAGCTGGTCGGTGCGTTGGGCCGTGCGGGTGACGTCCGATTTGAGCGTCGTAACCTCGCGGTCGAGGCGCTGCGTCCCTGAGCGTGCCGCCTCCGCTGCTTCCGCGGTCGTGCCGAGCTTGCTTTCGATCTCGGTCGCCATGTCGCGACGGGCAGCAGCGAGGCGGTTGGTCAGAGCATTCTCGAGATCGGCGATGCGTCCCGTGATCTGCGCGAGCTGCGGGATCGGCCCGGCGCCTTTCGGATCGGCCAGAGCCGCGGCAGCGAGTGCCGACAGCCGCTCCTCCATGCGCGCAAGGCGCTCGGCATCGCTGCCGGGTCCGGTGCGGCTCGCGAGCTGATCCTTGAGCGCTTTGGTCTCGGCATCGAGCCGAACCTGGCCTTCGCCAAGGCTCGGGATGGCAGCCGTGATGCCCTTGAGCTGATCGACGCCCTGCTCCAGTCCGGCGAGGCGCTTGGCCACCTCTGGCGAGACGACAGGTTGGGCCGCCTTGCGCGCGACATCCTCTAGCGCGGCGAGCCGCTGCGCCACCTCGGGCGGGGCCTTCGTGGCGTCAGGGCCGCCGAGGCCGAGGAGCGGACCCGCCAGCAGCACGAGCGCGCCACCGACAACGCCGGACACCGTGTGTGAGACCAGCGAGCCGAAGCCCGACTTGGCCGGTGGCGGCTGCGCGGCGCCAGCTTTGCTCGCAGACGAGGCCGAAGCAGACGCCGCTGCAGCCTTCGGCGGCTCGGCCTTTCTGCTCTCGGCGGCGACGCTCGCCGCAGCACCTGCCACCTTCTCGGCCGTTGCGCGCTGGTCCGTCGAAGGGGACGGCGCAGCCGTCGCGCTGGAGGCTGCGGCTTTCGGCGCCTCCGGCTTGATCTCCGTCGCCTTGCCTTCGATCGTCGCGTGCGGTCGCTTCGGACCCGAACCCTGCGTGCCGTTCGTCATGGCTGCCTCATCCTTCCGCTACGCGATACCTAACCCGGCCGGCCCTCGCGAGACATGCGCAAAGTCAACGCGCCTGCAAACTGTCCCAATGCCTCTAGGTAAAATTCTAGTTGTCCAATTGATCGCCAACCCGCTGGATCACCTCGAGCATTGCGTTCTGTGTCGGCGTGTCCGCCACTTCGACCGGGACATCTCCGAGCGGCGCGAGGCTCCGCGCGACGGCATCCGAGAGGCAGACATGGACCATCTCCGCGGCGGCGTCTGTGAGCCCGTGCCGCTTGATCAGGCCAGCATAGATGCGCGCCGTGCGCGGCGACATCAGCACCACACCGTCGATCGCGCCCTCGCCGATCGCCTCCCTTGTACCCTCGCTCAGGGCCTCCGCCGCCTTCATACGATAGACGACGGGTTGCAGCACGCGAAATCCAAGCTCCTGGAGCTCGCCCGCAAGGTCGCCGGCCAGGGCATCGCCGGCAAGATGCAGGATCAACCCGTCGGCGGGATCGAGCGTCCCCGCAATGGCTGCGGCAAAGCCGCTGACCGAGCCGGGACCGACGGCAATGCGCTCGAAGCCGAGTTCGCGGGCCAGTTCCGCCGTGCCCTGGCCAACTGCGAACAGGGGAATGGCAAGCGCATCATGCAGATAGGACGATTGCGAGAGGGCGCGCAGCGCATTCCGGCTCGTCGCGATGAGCGCCGTCACGCCGTGAAGGTCGTCGATCGCCTCCGGCAGCAGCTCCGCCTCCATGAGCGGCTCGACGACGGCTTCGTGGCCGAGCTCTTCGATCAGGCTCTTGAGTTTGGTGCTTTCGGGCTCAGGCCGCGTCACCAGGAAGAGCATCAGCCGTGCGCTCCGAAGAACCCCGGCCCGGCCTGCGCGAGTAGTTCCTCTGCCGCCTCAGTCGCGAGCTGGACGGCGGCGGCCGGCGCGCCTTTGCGGCTCGTCGCGTGGTGCTCGCGGCCGTCGGGCGTCAGGATCTCGCCGCGGAAGCTGAAGGTTCCGCCGTCGAGCCGGCCGAGCCCCGCAATCGGGGTGCGGCACGAGCCTTCGAGACGGGCGAGGAAGGCGCGCTCGGCAGTGACGCAGAGCGATGTCGCCGCATCGCTGAGCGAGGCAAGGAGGCTCGACGTGTCATCATCGTCGAAGCGGCACTCTACGCCGATCGCGCCCTGCGCGACGGCCGGCAGCATGACATCGTCGGGGATCGCGGCCGTGATGCGGTCGGCGAGTCCGAGGCGCTTGAGACCCGCGACGGCGAGCAGCGTCGCATCGACGGCACCCTCGGTAAGCTTCCTCAAACGCGTCTCGACATTGCCGCGGTAGTTGACGAGCTGCAGATCGGGCCGCATCCGGCGAAGCTGTGCCTGGCGCCGCAGCGACGACGATCCCACCACCGCGCCTTGCGGCAGTGCGTCGATCAACGGCCACTTCGCGCTGATGAAGGCATCGCGCACGTCCTCGCGCGGCAGCATGGCGGCGATCGTCAGCCCCTCGGGCAGCACCGTCGGCATGTCCTTCATGGAGTGCACGGCGAGGTCGATCGATCGGTCGAGCAGCCCCTCCTCGATCTCCTTGGTGAAAAGCCCCTTGCCGCCCGCCTCGCTGAGCGGCCGATCCTGGATGCGGTCGCCCGTCGTGCGGATCGTGACGATCTCGAGCTCGCTTTCCTCGAATCCGTGGGCTGCGATCAGCAGGCGCTGGACCTCGCGGGCCTGGGCGAGCGCCAGAGCCGAGCCACGGGTGCCGATACGGAGGCGCGGTTGTTGCAAGAGATCCTCGGTCGATGCTACCGGAGCGCGCACAAGGAGCGCCGCGCCGGCAGTCTATGCCCGGCCGCGGCGTGCGATGCAAATGCTTCCATCAGCAGGCGCGCGTGGCCGATCATTCAGCGACCCAGCCGGGGCGAGACCCCATCGTCCTCGGCATCGAGACGAGCTGCGACGAGACGGCCGCTGCTGTCGTCGCGCGTGCGCCCGACGGGCAGGGTCGCATCCTGTCGAGCGTCGTGCGCTCGCAGTGGGAGCAGCACCGGCCCTATGGGGGCGTGGTCCCAGAGATCGCGGCGCGGGCCCACGTCGAATGCCTCGATGAGATCATCGCCGCAGCGCTCCATGAGGCGGGTATTGGCTTCGGTGATCTATCGGGCGTCGCGGCAACCGCTGGGCCGGGGCTGATCGGCGGCCTGCTGGTCGGCCTGACGGCCGCGAAGGCCATCGCGCTGGTGCATGGTCTGCCGCTGATCGCCGTGAACCATCTCGAAGCGCACGCGCTCACAGCCGGCCTGACGGAGGGATTGAAGCCGCCTTATGTCCTGCTGCTCGTCTCGGGTGGCCACACGCAACTGCTGCTGATCGAGGATGTCGGCCGCTACGTGCGCCTCGGCACCACGATCGACGATGCACTCGGCGAGGCCTTCGACAAGACGGCGAAGCTGCTCGGCCTGCCACAGCCCGGTGGGCCTTCCGTCGAGAAGGCCGGGCGTGGCGGTCGCGCGGACCGCTTCGCGCTGCCGCGCCCCATGCTCGGCCGGCCCGAGCCGCATTTCTCCTTCGCGGGTCTCAAGACGGCCGTGCGGCTTGCCGCGCAATCAGCGGCGCCGCTCGACGATCAGGCGATTGCCGATCTCTGCGCATCCTTCGAGGAGGCCGTCGTTGACGCGGTCGTCGATCGCACGCGGACGGCACTCAGGATCGCACGGGCGCGCGCGGAGGCGGATGTACTGGTAGTGGCAGGCGGTGTCGCCGCCAATCAGCGTCTGCGCGCGGGGTTGAGCGATCTTGCTGCGCGCGAAGGCGTGCGCCTCTCGATCCCGCCCATCGCGCTTTGCACCGACAATGCCGCGATGGTCGCCTGGGCCGGTGCCGAGCATCTCGCGCGCCACGACACGAGCGCACTCGACTTCGCCGCGCGTGCCCGCTGGCCGCTCGATGCGGATGCGACGCCCGTCATTGGCTCGGGGCGACTCGGGACGAAGGCATGATCCTTCCCTTCTCCCCGCGCTTACCGGGAGAAGTGGATTGGTCACGCTTGGGGCTAACCGATCAACCCGCGATTTTTCAGCATCGCCTGCGAGGTCGGGAGCCGTCCGCGGAAGAGCGTATAGGCCTCGACGGGATCGCGGCGGTTACCGGCCGAGTAGATGAACTCTGCGAGCTTCTTCGCCGTCGCCGGATCGAAGGCATTGCCGGTTTCCTCGAAGGCCTCGAAGGCATCGGCGTCCATGACCTCGGACCACATGTAGCTGTAGTAGCCTGCCGCATAGCCGCCGCCCGAGAAGATGTGCGCGAAGTGCGGCAGGCGGTGGCGCATGACGATCTCGCGCGGCATGCCCATGCGCTTCAGCATGTCGACCTCGAAGCGCGAGAGATCGAAGCCATCGAATTTCTCGAGGGCGTGCAGCTCCATGTCCGCGAGCGCCGAAGAGACGTACTCCACTGTGGCGAAACCCTGGTTGAACTTGTTCGCCGCATCGAGCCGGTCAAGAAGCGCATCGGGGATCGGCGCGCCGGTCTTGTGATGACGAGCAAAGCGCTGCAGCACCTCGCGCTCGTCGAGCCAGTGCTCGTAGAGCTGCGAGGGCAGCTCGACGAAATCCGTCGAGACGGACGTGCCGGCAATCGATGGATAAGTCACATCCGACATGAGGCCGTGCAGCGCATGGCCGAACTCGTGGAAGAGCGTGCGTGCGTCGGTGAAACTCAGCAGTGTCGGCTCGTCGTCTGCGCCGCGCGCGAAGTTCAGCACATTGACGATGATCGGACGGATATCACCCTTGAGGCGCTGCTGACTGCGGAAGGCGCTCATCCAGGCCCCCGAGCGCTTCGAGGGGCGCGCGAAGTAGTCGCCGATGAAGACGCCGAGATGGCTGCCGTCGGCGCGCTTGACCTCCCATGTGCGCACGTCGGGGTGGTATTTCGGCAGATCGGCGCGCTCCTCGAAGGTCATGCCGAAGAGCCGCGTCGCGGTATCGAAGGCTGCTTCGATGATCCGGTCGAGCTGAAGGTAGGGCTTGATCTCGCCTTCGTCGAGGTCGAACTCGGCCTTGCGCACCTTCTCGGCATAGTGTCGCCAGTCCCAGGCCTCCACGCGGAAGTTGCCGCCCTCGCGGTCGATCATGCGCTGGAGCATGTCGCGCTCCTCGCCCGCCTTCGTGACCGCAGCCGTCCACACTTCGTCGAGCAGACCGCGCACGGCCTCCGGCGTCTTCGCCATGGCATCTTCGAGGCGGAACTTCGCGAACGTCTTGAAGCCGAGGAGCTGTGCGCGCTCTGCCCTCAGCGCGAGGATCTCTGTCGCGACAGCGCGATTGTCGTGCTCGCCGCCGCTTTCGCCGCGCCGGATCCAGGCCGCGAATGCCGCCTCGCGCAAGTCGCGCCGCGTCGAGAATTGAAGGAAGCTCTCGATGCTCGAACGCGCGAGCGTGATCACGTGCTGGCCGGGATGGCCCAGGTCCTCGCCCGCGCGCCTGGCGGCTGCGCGCACGAAATCGGGGAGCCCTGCAAGATCGGCCTCGCTTTCGAGTACGAGCTTGTAGGCCTGCTCGTCGGCGAGCACGTTCTGGGCGAACGTCGTGCCGAGCGTCGCAAGCCGCGCATTGATCTCGGCCATGCGCTTCTTGGCTTCAGGATCGAGGCGGGCGCCGGCACGCACGAGGCTCGCGTGCGTGCGCTCGAGCACGCGGCGCTGTTCGGCGTCGAGCTTCAGGCGCTTGCTGCGCGAGAAGATCGCGTCGACGCGCGAAAAGAAGCGCGGATCGAGCGAGATCTCCGTGCCGTGGCGCGAAAGGATCGGCGCGATGTCGCGCTCGATAGCCTGCAGCTCGGGATTTGTATCGGCACTCGTCAGATTGTAGAACACGCGAAGCACGCGCGTGAGCAGCGCACCCGCTTTCTCCATGGCCGCGACCGTATTGGCGAACGTCGGCGAGGCCGTATTCGAGAAGATTTTCTCGGCCTCGGCCTTGTGCGTCTCGATGGCCTTGTCGATGGCGGGCCGGAAGTGCACCGGCCTGATCTTCTCGAAGGGCGGCAACTCGAACGGCGTCTTCCATGCCGCGAGCAGGGGATTGCGCGCCGTGGCCGCGCCGCTGGCCTTCGTCTTTGGATCGCTCATGCAGGTGTGCCTTCTGTGCTCTGGTCCTTGAGGCCGGCCACCAGATATCGGTTCAGGCGCTCGGTGAAGCGCGCGGGGTCGCTCGGAAGTTCGCCCTCGACGATGCGGGCCTGGTCGAGCAGCAGGTGCGCGAGGTCATCGACCACGATCAGGTCGGTTGCAAGGCGCGCGCGGTCGATGGCCGCGATCAGCGGGTGGCCAGGATTGATCTCGAGCACGGGCTTCGCGTTGATGCCGCGCTGCTGGCGCTGGAGCAAGCGCTCGAGCGTGCGGTCGGGTCCGTGCGCTGTCGCGACGAGGCACGCGGGCGAGCTGACCAGCCGTTGCGAAACCTTCACGTCGTCGACCTCGTCGCCGAGTGCCGCCTTCAGCGAGGAAATGAGATCGCCGACATCCTTCGGCGGATCGGTCTTCGGCGTGGCGGCATCTTTGAGCGGGATCGCGGAGAGGTCCACATCGCCCTGCGAGAGCGATTTCATGGCCTTGCCTTCGAACTTGGGCATGGCCGTGGTCCAGAAGGCATCCACCGGATCGGCGAGCAGCAGCACCTCGACGCCGCGCTCGGCCGCCGCCTCGAGTTGCGGGCTCGACCTCAGGCGGTCGAGGCTTTCGCCAACGAGATAGTAGATCTCCGTCTGGCCTTCGCGCATGTCGGCGACGTACTGGCCGAGCGATCGCCAGCCATCACCCGCCGTCGAGCGGAAGCGCGCGAGCTTCAGGAGCTGGTCGCGGCGCTCGAAGTCCTCGTAGATGCCCTCCTTGAGCACCTGCCCGAAAGTCTCCCAGAGCGGCGTGAATTTCTCCGGTTCCTTGTCCGCCAGCGTCTCCAGCTCGCCGATGACCTTGGCCGTGACCGCGCGACGGATCTGCGCCACTGCCGGATTGTTCTGCAGCATCTCGCGGCTGATGTTGAGCGGCACATCTTCGCTATCGATAACGCCGCGCACGAAGCGCAGATAGCCCGGCAGCAGTGCCGCATCCTCGGTGATGAACACACGCTTGACGTAGAGCTTCACGCGCCCCTTGCGTTCGACATCGAAAAGATCGAACGGGCGCTGCGTCGGCACGAACAGGAGCGCCGCGTAGGACTGGCGCCCCTCGGCCTTGTAGTGGACGGTTAGTGCGGGCTGATCGAGCTGGCCGGAGAGGCTGCGGTAGAGCTCGGTATAGTCTTCCTGCTTGACCTCGCTCTTCGAGCGCTGCCAGAGCGCGCTGGCGGAGTTGAGCTGCCTCGTCGCGCCGTCCGCGCCGATGAGCTCGATAGGAAAGAGAATATGATCGGAGTAGGTTTTGACGATCCGCTCGATCTCGTAGTCGTCGAGGAAGGTGCGGCTGTCCTCCTTGAGATGCAGCGTGATGCGGGTCCCGCGCGCCACTTTCGCCGCGTCGCTCTCGCCCGCCTGTTCGATGGTGAAGCCGTTCGCACCATCGGAAGCCCAGAGCCATGCCGTATCTTCGCCGGCCTTGCGGCTCACGACCTGGATCTGATCGGCGACCATGAAGGCGGAATAGAAGCCGACGCCGAATTGGCCGATCAGCGCCGAGTTCTCGCCCTCCTTGCCGAGGCGCTCGAGGAAGGCGCGCGTGCCAGAGCGCGCGATCGTGCCGAGGTTCTCGGCAAGCTCGGCCTCGCTCATGCCGATGCCGTTGTCGGCAATGACGAGTCGGCCAGCCTCCTTGTCGGTCTCGATCCGGATGGCCAAGCGGGCATCCTTGCCGATCAGCTCCGGTCGCGCGATGGCCTCGTAGCGGAGCTTGTCGCAGGCGTCGGACGCGTTCGAGATCAGCTCGCGCAGGAACACGTCCTTCTCGGTGTAGACCGAATGCACCATGAGGTGCAGAAGGCGCGAGACCTCGGCCTGGAAGGGGCGCGGCGTCGCCGGCGACGGGCTGTCGGTGCTCATCGCATCGTTTCTCCTGAATTCCATGACGGCAGACAGCCTCTGATAAAGCGCGGATCGGCGTCCGTTCAAGTCCCGCGGTCGTCCGTCGCCAGAGGGC
>CAUJKI010000024.1 GCA_963205015.1 Pseudomonadota bacterium | reverse complement strand
ATCTCCAGGCCCTCCGGCGACTTCATGTCGAGCGCGAGCGAGCGCTTGTTGCGGTTGTAGGTCGGGAAGAAGCCTGCGCCCGAGCCGACCATGCGCCGCGTGTTGTCACCATTGGGCGCCGGCTCGACCTTGATCACGTCCGCGCCGAGATCGCCGAGGATGAGGCCGCAGGTCGGGCCCATGATCACGTGGCAGAACTCGACCACGCGGAGACCGGCGAGCGGCAGGTCATTGGCGGACATAGCGGTGCTCATCTCCCTTGGCGGCGGGGCTGACCTGCATCGGGCCACGTTCCTTGACAGGCGCGGCGGCGGCCCATTTGATGCCCCCGGAACTCGGAGAATATAGAGCACGAGGCGGCTTGGCGCGCCAAGTCTCCTGCCGAGACAAGGCGGGCGGCGCATGGCGCGCATGTCGTGCCGGAGGGAGGATCATGAACCTGTTTGCGCCGCCGGCCACGATCCGGGCCGAGATCTTCTCGCGGATGCCCGATGCGCTTCGGCGCTCCAAGCGCACGCAGTGGGGTGATTTCAACAAGTCCGGCCAGCCGGTCGACTGTTTCCTCGAGGGGCCGAGCTTCGATGCCGACGGGCACCTCGTCGTCACGGATATCCCGCACGGGCGTATTTTCAAGATCTCGCCATCGGGAGCCTGGACGCCAGTCGCGGAGTACGACGGCTGGCCGAATGGCCTCAAGTTTCATGCTGACGGTCGCGCGTTCATCACCGACTACAAGCGCGGGATCATGACGCTCGACATGGCAAGCGGAAAGGTTGCGCCGCTCATCGAGACGATCCGCTCGGAGAGCTTCAAGGGCGTCAACGACCTGCACTTCGCCGCGAACGGCGATCTCTATTTCACCGACCAAGGGCAGACAGGCCTCCATGATCCGACAGGCCGCGTCTATCGCTATACGGCGGCGGGACAACTCACCTGCCTTGTCGACACGATTCCAAGCCCGAACGGCATCGTGCTCGATCTGCACGAGCGCGTTGTCTATGTCGGCGTGACGCGCGGCAATGCCGTTTGGCGCATTCCGCTGATGATCGACGGCGGTGTGTCCAAGGTGGGCCTCGCGATTCAGCTTTCCGGCGGCCTTGGCGGACCAGACGGTCTGGCGCTCGATGCCGAAGGCGGGCTCGTCGTCGCGCATATCGGGCTTGGTGTGTGGCGCTTCGACCGCCTCGGCCGGCCGACGCACTTCATCGAGCCGCCCGTCGGGCAGTTCGTCACGAACATCGCCTTCAAGGGCAAGCAGCTTTACATGACGGAATCGGAGACCGGCCATATCCTGGTGGCCGACATGCCCTATGCCGGCAAGCCGATGTTCGGTCCGGCGGCGCGGAGCTGAAGGCTATGATGCGGTCAAAGCTGTTCGTGCCGGGAAGCCGGCCGGAGTTCTTCGAGAAGGCCATGCGCTCGGCGGCGGACGCGCTCACGCTCGATCTCGAGGATGGCGTGGCGCCGGCGCAGAAGCCCGCGGCGCGCCGCGCGATCGGCGATTTCCTGCGCGGACTCGGCAGCGGCCACGACAAGCTTATGATCGTGCGGACCAACGGTGTCGGTCACCCCGACTTCGAGGAGGATGTCGACGCCGTGACATCGGCGAGCCTCGACTACATCAGCCTGCCGAAGCTCGAGAGCGCGGATGAGGTTCGACGTGCCGTGCGTGTGATCGAGGTGGTCGAAAAGCGCAAAGGTGTCGATCGCGCGATCGGCATCCTGGCGACGGTGGAAAGCCCGAAGGGTTTGCGTCTCGCCTACGAGATCACGAGCGCGGACAAGCGCATCGCGGCCCTGCAGGTCGGCCTCGCGGATCTTTTTGCACCGCTGCGCATCGAGCGCCATGCTGCCGCGCTAGGGCCGGTGCGGTTTGCCGTGAAGATGGCGGCGGCGGAAGCGGGTGTGCCGGCTTACGACACCGTATGGACGGATGTGAACGACCGCGCCGGCTACGAGCGCGATGCGCGCGACGCGCTCGCCATGGGCTTTCTCGGTAAGAGCTGCATTCACCCGACGCAGGTCGATATCGCCAATCGCGTCTTCACGCCCAGCGAGAAGGAAATTGCTTGGGCGGCAAAAGTGCTGGCAGCCGGCGAGCTGCCGCAGAACGTTGGCAAGGGCGCCTTCACGGTGGATGGGCACATGGTCGACGAGCCGTTCTTCCGCGAGGCCCGCGCCACCATCGCCCTTGCGCGGCGCCTGAAGCTTGTTTCATAGAAGCGCGTGCCCCCGGCAAGCTTGCATATGGAAACTTGCGCGTGACTTACGTTCAATAAACACTGTTCAATGAAAGACGGCCTGCGTGATCCTCTTTCCGGCGATCGACCTCAAGGGCGGGCAATGCGTCCGCCTCAAGCATGGCGAGATGAGCTCGGCGACCGTCTTCAATGACGACCCCGGGGCGCAGGCGCGCGCGTTCGAGCAGCAGGGCTTCAAGTACCTGCACATCGTCGATCTCGATGGCGCGTTCGCGGGGAAGCCGGCGAACGCCGCAGCTGTCGAGCGCATCCTGGCGAGCATCAGCATTCCCGCGCAGCTCGGGGGCGGCATCCGCGACATGGCGACGATCGACGCGTGGCTGGCGAAGGGTATCGCGCGCGTGATCCTCGGCACGGTGGCAGTGCGCAATCCGGCGCTGGTGCGAGAGGCCTGCAAAAAGCATCCCGGCCGCGTTGCGGTCGGCATCGATGCCAAGGGTGGCAAGGTCGCTGTCGAGGGCTGGGCCGAGACGAGCGAGCTGACGGCGGTCGAGCTGGCGAAGCGCTTCGAGGACGCTGGCGTCGCGGCGATCATTTACACGGACATCGAGCGTGATGGCGTGCTCAGGGGATTGAACCTGCCGGGGACGGTGGCGCTCGCGCGCGAGACGTCGATCCCGGTTATTGCGTCCGGCGGCCTCGCATCCATGGCCGATATCGACGCGCTGCTCGCACCCGAGTGCGCGATCCTCGCTGGTGCCATCACGGGGCGTGCGCTCTACGATGGACGCATCGATCCTTCCGAGGCACTGAAACGGCTTGCGGCGGCCCGCTAGAGCCGCCGCATCGAATACACCAGAACTTGCAGCTTCAACTCGGTACGCCCATCAGGCGCAAGCGGATATAGTCGAGCTGATCGAAGTTGCCGTATTTGATCTGCAGCACACCGCTCTCGCCCGAGCCGCGCCGGATCTCGACCTTGAGGCCGAGTATGTCCGCCAGCTCCTTCTCGAAGGCTTTCGTATCGGCATCCTTGTCGCGCACGCGGCGGGTCGTCTGGACCGACTCGGTCCCAGCCTGCACGAGCGCCTCGACGTCGCGCACATTGAGCTGGCTGTCGATGATCTTCTGTGCGATCGCCTCGGCGTCCTCGCGGCCTACGAGCGCACGTGCATGGCCTGCCGTCAGCTTACCGTCCTCGACCATGCTCTGCACGGTGACCGGCAGCTTGAGCAGGCGCAGCGTGTTCGCGAGATGGCTGCGGCTCTTGCCGATCACTTCGGCTAGACGCTCCTGCGTGTAGGCGTAGCGCTCGATCAGCTCGTGATAGCCCGCGGCTTCTTCGATCGGATTCAGATCGGCGCGCTGAACGTTCTCGATGATCGCCAGCTCGAGCACTTCCTGATCGGCCAGATCGCGCACGATGACGGGTACTGTGTGCAGCCCCGCGCGCTGCGAGGCGCGCCAGCGTCGCTCGCCGGCGACGATCTCATAACTGTTGCTGCTGCCGGGCTCGGGGCGCACGAGGATCGGCTGCACAAGGCCTTTCTCGCGGATCGAATCCGCCAGCTCGGTCAGCTCATCCTCCTTGAAAGTCTTGCGCGGATTGAGCTTGCCGGCGCGGATCTGCTCGATCGG
>CAUJKI010000023.1 GCA_963205015.1 Pseudomonadota bacterium | reverse complement strand
TTTCCTGAGCCTTGGGCGGAAGGGAGTCGAACTTTTTCCGGTTCATCAGGATGGTGAGCGGCACCACGCCCAAAGGCATGAAATAGTGGTAGCGCGTCACCCGAACGATGCCGAAATCGAACAGCGGCGCGGGATGGGAGGTGCTGCCATCGATCGTGCCGCGGCTGACCGATTCCGGCACTTCCGTCGGGGGCATGCCGACCGGCACGGCGCCGAGCGATTTCAGCGCCTCTCCCTCGATCGCGCCGGCCACGCGGAATTTCTTGCCCTGCAACTGCGCAAGCGACCTGACCTGCACGCGGCTGTGAAGCGAGTAGGGAGCGGAGGCAAATACGCCGATCGGGACATACTGCTCGTAGCCCTTGATCTTTCCGCCGTTGACCAGCCTGGAGATGACGGTTGTCGCTTCTTTCAGGCTTTGGAACTGCCCCGGCAGCTCGAAGACTTCGTTTTCCTGGAAGCGGCCCGGCGTATAGGACGCGACCACCCAGGCGATGTCGGCAACGCCGTCAAGCACCATCTGCGCCTGCTGGAGCGGGCTGCGTCCCAGCGCACCGTTTGGATAAAACTCGATCTTGACGACTCCCTCGCCGTCTTTGTTCACCGCATCGATAAACGGCTTGAAGACCGTGACCACGGTCTGCTCGGCATCGGGAACGAAGGCCGCAAATTTCAGAACGACCGGCTCAGCCTGCGCCGACGAAAGCTGTAGAGAAGCCGCAAGGGCGAGCATCGCCCCGTTTCTTAACAGACGCCCCAGCATCGCATCCTCCCCAGGATCTGCTTATTGTTGCGCTAACAGAACAGATATTGACGATTATTGTCAATATATGAGATTTAATACCAGCTGAACCTGATATTTGTCTCAGCATATGAGATGAAGAAGAAGATTCGGGGACGAAGAATATTCAGGGACATGTGCCGCTGTGAGCAGCCTGTCGAAAATGCTTGTGATCCTGGAGCTGTTCAGCCCGCCGCGCATGGTCTGGACGACGGAGGGCATTTGCGAAGCGCTCGGCTATTCGCGGCCGACCGGCTATCGCTACATCCGCCAGCTCACGGAGAACGGGCTGCTGGTCCGCGTCGGTCCCGCCGGCTATTCGCTCGGGCCGCGCATTGTCGAATGGGATTTTCTCATGCGTCACGCGGATCCGATGCTGACTGCGGGACTTCCTTTCCTTCGCAATCTCGCGGTTCAGACCGGATGCGACATCAACCTGGTCGCGCTTTACGGAGACCGCATCGTCACCACCCACCAGGAGATGGGGACGGAGATCCTCCCGCTTTCCTTCAGCCGCGGGCGCCCTTTTCCAATTCTGCGCGGCGCGTCGTCGAGGATTATTATCGCCAACTTTCCGAGAGGACGCCTCAAGCGCATCTATGAGCAGAACGAAAGCGAAGCGCTCGCCCTCGGCTACGGGTCGAACTGGGAGGAGTTCAAGTCCTATTTGGCAAAGATCAAGCGCGCGGGCTATGCGGTCTCGCGCGGCGAGCTCGATGCCGGTTATGCAGGCGTCGCGGTGCCGATCTTCGGACCGAAGCGGGTCATTATCGGCTGCATTGTCGCGGCCCTCACCACGCAGCGCCTGGCGCTGACTCGCACCGACATGCTGGTGAATATGCTGCAGGGTGCCGCCAAAGAGATCGAGGTGCGCATTCCCGCCCCGCAAGTCCCGCCGGTCCCGCGGCGGCGGGATACGGCGTATCGGAACGTGGCATCATGAGCGGCGGCTTGGCGGGCGAGTCCTCTTCCGAGAACGGCGCCGGTTGCTAGCCGGCGGAGCGGCGCCACCGGCTTCGGTGGGGATTTTCGCCGCGGATGCTTCAGGCTCCGGCCAGCCAGCGTTCGCCCGACTGCAGCAGCCGGTCGCGTGCGTCGGAACGAAGGGTCGGCAGATCGTCGGCGACTTGCCGGCCGGCGGCGACGAGCAGATAGGCGAGATGCCGGTAGCCCTCGGGAAAACGCGCCAGGATCGCCGGATCGAGCGTCAGCCGCGCGCCCGGCTCGACCGCATCGAGGCGGTCCTTGTCGTACACGCAATGGCGCTCGGCGATCCGCCAATCGCCGGCGCGGCGCTCGAATCGGTCATAGAAGCTGCCGAGCGCGCTGACGTCGACGGCGACGCCGTCGACGCTGCCGCGCAACAGGATCGCGAGGCGCGTCTGCACGATCGCGCGGTCGCCGACGATGCGTGCCAGCGTTCCGCCGAGGAAGTGTTGCGAGTAGCTGCCGCGTTCGTAATTCGCGCGACTGGCGGCGATGAAGCCTTCGCAACTGCCTTGATACCAGGTGACGGCCATCAGCGCGCCTGGATGGTAGCACGCGGCGAGCGCGTCCCATGCGCCGGTATCGCGCGCGAGACCCCACCGCTGCGCGATCAGGACGATTGCATTCTCACTTGCGGCGGTGTCGTTCATCCTTGGGCTCCTCGTTCCATTCGGTCCCGAGCGACCACTCGCCCGACTTGAAGTTGAACACTTCGATCGGGCTCGGCTCCACGGGATTGACGCAGA
>CAUJKI010000022.1 GCA_963205015.1 Pseudomonadota bacterium | reverse complement strand
TCTCCCGGCGCTTATAGCCGGGCGCGACGAGGCTGTCTCGCAGTTGCGTAAGCCGTGCGGCGATGGGGTTGGGGATTGGGACTCAACCCTGCGGAATGCTCCGCCGTTTCGCCCGCGCGGAGATTGGGGCCTGGACGGGCGCGAACGGTTCAGTTCAGCCCAACAACCGTCCCCGCCCCCTACGGCGTCGCCAACTGCTGCTCGACCAGCCGCACGAAGCAGCTTGCGCCGATCGGCAACAGGTCGTCATTGAAGTCATAATGGCCATTGTGCACGGGGACGCGCCCGTGTTCTGGCGTCACCTGGCCGAGGAGCATGAAGGCCCCTGGCGCCTTTTCCAGGTAGTAGGCAAAATCCTCGCCCGCCGTCAGCGACGGCAGGTCCGTCTTGATGAGATCGTCGCCGACGACCTCGCGCGCCGCAGCTTCGAAAGCCGAAGCCTCCTCGGCCGTATTGATGGTGGGGGGATACGAGCGCTTGTAGTCCAGCTCGACCTCCACACCGTGCCCCGCGGCAATCCCCTGCACCGTCTGGTGGAAAAGCTCGTCCATCTGCTTGCGCACGTCAGGTTTGAGCGTCCGGATCGTGCCGCGCATCACGACCGTCTCAGGGATCACGATCTGAGAGGTGCCCGCATTGAACTGGCCGATCGAGAGCACCACGGTGTCGTGCGGGTCCATGCGGCGGCTGACCAGGTTTTGAAGCGCGGTGTAGAGCTGTACTGCGCACGGCAGTGGATCCAATCCCTGGTGGGGCTGGGCGGCATGACTGCTGCGGCCCTTCAAGGTGATGGTGAAATAGTCGACGGCCGCCAGCACGGTCCCCGGCCGTATCGCCGCTGTCCCAAGGGGCAGGTTCCACGCATTGTGGATACCGTAGACCTCGTCGCAGGGATATTTCTCGAACAAACCATCGCGCAGCATCTCGGCCGCGCCAGTCAGGCCTTCCTCCGCCGGCTGGAAGATGAGGTGCACGGTCCCTGAGAAATTGCGCGTCTCCGCGAGATAGCGGGCCGCGCCGAGCAGCATGGTCGTGTGTCCATCATGGCCACAGGCGTGCATGCGGTTCTCATAGGTGCTGCGATGCGCGAACGTATTGTGCTCCTCCATGGGGAGCGCATCCATGTCCGCGCGGAGGCCGATTTTCTTGTTGCCTGGTTTGCCGTGAATGATGCCGACGAGACCGGTCTTTCCGAACCCGCGCTCGACCTCGATGCCCCATGAGCGCAGCTTCTCTTCGACGATGCCGCTTGTACGCACCTCCTCGAAGCCGATCTCGGGGTGGGCGTGAAAGTCGCGACGCCACTCGGTCATCTCGCCATGAAACTCGGCTATGCGCTCGATAACGGCCATACTTCACCCCAGTCTCTGATGCTCCCGGCTTTTTCGCTCATTGCGAGAAAGCCGACCTGCCAACTACACACCAAGTAAGGCGGATAGTGCAAGTACGGCTCGTGCCTGGAGTTCAGCCACGATCAATCCAACGACGCCAAGGGCTTGCTCACCGTCTCCAGCGGTTTGCGCTCGGCGGCGACTGCCCAGACAGCCGCGATCACTGCCGCCGCGATCATCAGGGCGGCGCCGAGCAGATAGCCCATGAACACGCTTGTGCGCGATCCTGTCTCGATCAGCACGCCGAACAGCAGCGGACCAAGGATGCCGCCGATCCCCGTGCCCAGGGCGTAGAAGAACGCGATCGCGAGCGCGCGGATCTCCAGCGGGAAGGTCTCGCTCACGGTCAGATAAGCAGAACTCGCCGCAGCCGAGGCAAAGAAGAACGTCACCGTCCAGGCGATGGTGAGCTGAGTGGCGCTCAGCCATTCCTGCGCGAACATATAGCCCGTGACCGCGAGCAGCAGGCCGGACATCGAATATGTGAGCGCGATCATGGGCCGGCGACCGAGCGTGTCGAAGAAGCGCCCGAGGATGATAGGCCCGAGGAAATTGCCAGCCGCGAAGGGCAGGATGTACCAACCCACATGATCCGCTCGAATGCCGTAGAACTCCGTGAGGATGAGCGCGTATGTGAAGAAGATCGCGTTGTAGAAAAATGCCTGCGACGCCATCAGGATCAAACCGACGAGTGTGCGTTGTCGATGCGCGTGGAAAAGCGTGGCGGCCACCTCGCTCAGCGGTGTGTAGTCACGCGCGCGCAGGCGAATGGTTGGGAACGGCCCGTCCGTCAGTTGATGCCCGCGGTGTCTGAAATTGTTTTCGATGGCCGATACGATCACGTCTGCCTCGGCCGCCCGATTGTGAGTCATGAGCCACCGCGGGCTCTCCGGAATCCACAGCCGCATGAGAAAGATGACGAGGGCCAGCGCGGCGCCGATCAGGAATGCCGCGCGCCAGCCCATATCCACCGGCAGGAGTGTCGGATCGAGCAGCACGATCGAGCCCGCCGCACCGAGCGCCGCGCCGACCCAGAAGCTGCCGTTGATCGCGAGGTCCGTCCAGCCGCGCACGCGCGCCGGCACGAGCTCCTGGATGGTCGAGTTGATCGCGACGTACTCGCCGCCGATGCCGGCGCCGGTGATGAACCTGCACAGCATGAAGCTCCATAAACTCCAGGAGAACGCGGTCGCCGCGGTGGCGGTCAGATAGACCGTGAGCGTGATGAAGAAGAGCTTCTTGCGTCCGAGGCGATCCGTCAGCCAGCCAAAGAATACCGCGCCGAGCACGGCCCCCGCGATATAGGCGCTGCCTGCGAGCCCGATGTCGGCACTGGTGAACTGCAGGACAGGGCTTTGGCGTAAGGCGCCGGCGACCGCGCCTGCAAGCGTCACCTCAAGCCCGTCGAGTATCCAGGTTATGCCGAGGGCGAGAACGACAAGCGTATGAAAGCGCCCCCACGGAAGGCGGTCCAGGCGCGCCGGGATATCGGTAATGACGATGTTGTCCGATTGCGAGGAAGTGCTCTGCAAGCCGCTGGTCCCTCTGTAGGATGAATCGAATGGAGAGGCCCGATAAACTCGGCAGGAAGGCCTAGCGGTTAAACCGGACCGCTCTCCGTACGTTCCCCCGGTGCTCGCGTCTCTCGTCCCAATGAACAGAGGCGGCGGCCAGAGCGAGGGCAAGGGCGATGAAGCGGAAAATTCCGATCGCGGCCCGGGACGCGCGTTTATAAGCTGCGTCGTCGGTTGCCTGCAGAAGCACGGAGTACCTTCAATGCGCGAGTTGGAGCTGAGCAGGGCCTTCACCCTGATGGAGCCGGGGCCGGTAGTTCTAGTGACGACCCGCACTGGTAGTAAAAGCAATATCATGACCATCTCATGGACCATGGTCATGGATTTCACACCGGTGTTCGCGATCACCACGGGCGCGTGGAACTACTCCTTCGCGGCCCTGCGCAAGACGAAGGAATGTGTGATCGCCATTCCCACCGTCGACATGCTCGATACCGTGGTCGGTATCGGGACGTGCTCGGGTGCCGACACCGACAAGTTTGCCAGATTCAAGCTGACCGCAATGCCCGGCAAGATCGTCAAGGCGCCCTTGATCGAGGAATGCCTTGCCAATATCGAGTGCAAGGTCGCCGATATCGTCACAAAGCACAGCATTGTCGTGCTGGAGGCTGTGGCAGCCCATATCGATCCGAAGCGAAAGGAGAAGCGAATGCTTCACGCTGTCGGCGACGGCACCTTCGTCGTCGATGGGCGTCGGTTCGACCGCAAAAAAATGATGGCCTCGAAACTTCCAGCGGGGGTCTAATTCCGGACAGGCTTGACCTTCCCTTGCCTGCTGCCCATCGTGTGAGTCTGCCAACCCTGCTCTCGAACGCGTGGGCGAGGACCGTTGCCCACCAACCCACCGGAGCGAACACATGAAGCGTCTGGTGCTCTCTGCCCTGCTCCTTGGCCTTGCCATGGGTTCGGTCGCCGAGGCGGCGGAGGTCGTTGCCCTCGGCGCCAGCAACACCTTTGGCCGCGGACGCGGCAGCACGCCCGACGGCGTCAATCCCGGGCAGGCCTTTCCCGCGCAGCTCGAACGACTGCTGCGGTCCCAGGGGTGCCGCGTCAGCGTCAAGAATGCCGGTGTTGCGGGAGATACGACCGGGCAGATGCTCGCGCGCCTTCCGGGTGCCCTCGACAAGGATACGCGGGTCCTGATCCTGCAGCCGGGCGGCAACGATCAGCGCCGCGGGGCCGGCGGCGACCGTGCCGGCAATATCGCGGAGATCAGACGGATCGCTACCGCGCGCGGCATCAAGGTGGTGATGCTGGACCGGCTCGGGCAAATCGCGGGCTCGCACCGTCTTGCCGATGGCCAGCACTTCAGCGCCGCCGGACACGCGGCCTTTGCTGCGAATCTGGCACCGCAGGTCAAGGCTGCCGGCGCCTGCCGCTGAGGCGTGGATGAAAGATGACGGCGGCTAGCCGACGCCATGCACCCGGCGCCAGAGCCCCATCTGTGGGCGCGCTTGACCTCCCTCCCCCGCCCCCGCATCCTGCGTCCCCGGCAGGCCCCCGCACAAAAATGAGAAGCGGGCGGCGGCGTACGGAGCACGGGATGAGACGCAAGATCGCAATCGTGGGCGCCGGCGCGCTTGGTGGGCATGTGGGCGGTTACCTGGCCAAGGCCGGTCAGGACGTGACGCTGATCGACCCGTGGCCCGAGCATGTCGAGGCCATGCGCCGCGACGGCCTGACGCTGCGGGGGCAGACGGGCCCTGAGAACTTCACCGTCCCCGTCAACGCCATCCACATCACCGAGCTGCAGAAAGCCGGTAGCGCGCGTCCCTTCGACATCGCTTTCGTGTCGATGAAATCCTACGATACGGTCTGGGCGACGCAGATGATCGCCCAGTATCTCGCAGCCGATGGCTATGTCGTCTCGCTGCAGAACTCGATCAACGAGGAGCGCATTGCCTCGGTGGTCGGCTGGGGCAAAACCGTCGGGTGTATCGCGTCGACGATCTCCGTCGAGCTGGTCGGACCCGCCAAGGTCCAACGCAATGTCGGGCTTGGTGGTGCGCGCCACATGGTCTTCCGCGTCGGCGAGCCGCACGGGCGCATCACGCCGCGCGCGAAAGAGATCGCGGAGATGGTGAGCGTCGCCGACAGCTCGAAGACGACGACGAACCTCTGGGGCGAGCGCTGGTCGAAGCTGATCGTGAATTCCATGCGCAATCCGGTGGCGGCGGCGACCGGGCGGGGCGGCAATGACAACGACCGCGATCCCCTGACGCGATGGCTTGCGATCCGCATTGGAGCCGAGGCCATCAAGGTTGGTCTCGCCCACGGCTATGCGCTCGAGCCCATCTATCACATCCCGCCGGAGAGGCTGCTCGCCGCCGGCGAAGGCGACCGCGCGGCGCGTGAGGAATGCGAAGGCATTCTGCTCGAGCAGGTCAAGCACAGGAACGACGAGCAGCGACCCTCCATGGGCCAGGACATCGTCAAGGGCCGGCGCACGGAGATCGACTACATCAATGGCCTCGTCGCGGCGAAAGGGGCGGAGCTGAAGATCGCGACGCCCGCCAACAGCGGCATCGTCGAGGTCGTCCGCCGCATCGAGCGCGGCGAGATCGCGCCGGGCCCCGAAACTGTCGCTCACATCTGATACCTGCGCGGCTGCGCACGTCACATCCGGGAGATCACCGCATCATGCCTTCGCGCTGGACTGAACGCCGCCAGAAGTTCCGCAGCTATCTCGCGGGCGACCGCTGCTATCATCCAGGCTCGGTGCACGATCCCATCTCGGCGCGCATCGCCAGCGAGATCGGCTTCGAGATCGGCATGTTCGCAGGCTCGACGGGATCGCTCGGCGTGCTCTCGGCGCCCGATCTCATCATCCTGACGCTTACCGAGTTCGCCGACCAGGCGCTGCGTATCAACCGGGCTATGGAGCTGCCGCTGATGGTCGATGCCGACCACGGCTATGGCAATGCGCTCTCGGTCATGCGCACGGTCGAGGAGCTGGAGATTGCCGGTGTCAGTGGTATGTCGATCGAGGACACGGCGCTGCCGCAACCCTTCGGCACCACGGAGAAGCCGCAGATCCTCAGCGTCGAGGAAGGCATCGGCAAGATGAAAGCAGCGCTCGCCGCGCGGCGCGATCCCGACCTCTGCATTGCCGGACGCACGAGCGCGCCGATCATTACGGGTATCGAGGACACGATCAAACGCGCGCAGGCTTATGAGAAAGTCGGCGTCGATGCGATCTTTCTCGTCGGCGTGAGGACACGTGCCGAACTCGATGCTATCGCGCCCGCCGTGAAGATCCCGCTTATACTCGGCACGGCGACACCCGAGCTTTCGGATCTTACCTATCTCGCCTCGCGCGGCGTGCGTGTCTGCCTGCAGGGTCATCAGCCCATCCAGGCTGCCATCCAGGCCATCTACGATACGCTCAAAGCGCTGCGCGACGGCACCGCGCCGAAGGATCTCAAGGGGCTCGCGTCGGCCGACCTCGTCAAACGCGTGACACGCGCCGACGACTATGACCGCTGGACGAAGGACTATCTCGCGACTAAGCCCTGAGCGAGAGCCTGCGCCACGCGCGAAGGAAGGTGGATGGCGATGCTGACTCTCACGCTGTTTCGACACGCCAAGTCGAGTTGGGAGCTTACCGCTCTCGATGACCGTGAGCGTCCACTCAACGCGCGAGGGATCGCGGCAGCCCCCCTGATGGGGGCCTTTCTCAGGAAGCAGGGTCTCAGGCCGGATCTTGTGCTTTGCTCCAGCGCGGTGCGCACGCGCCAGACCCTCGATCTCGCGAGTGGCGGCTGGGACCCCAGGCCACGAACGAAGTTCGACAGTGCCCTCTATCTCGCCGAGCCGTTCAACATGCTGGAGTGCGTGCGCAAGACGCCGGCGGCGGTCAAGCACCTCATGATCGTCGGGCACAATCCGGGTCTGCAGATCCTTGCCCTGGAGCTGATCGGCGAGGGCGACGCCGATATGATCGCCGCGCTCTCGCAGAAGTTGCCGACCGCGGGCGTTGTCGTGCTCACCTTCGAGACTAAGAGCTGGAAAGATATCGCCCCGCGAAAAGGCCGTCTCGTCCACTTCGCCACGCCGAAGATGCTGGCGGTAGCTTGACGACCAAGTCGTTTCGGAGCACCACTCGGTCTCCTGCACGGGGGTGGCGGCGGAATGAGTGCTCTGGGGCGCATCGCGCGATCGAATCTGCTTGGCTTGGGCATCTCACTCGGCAAGACGGCCGATCCGCAAGCGATCCAGCGCTTTCTGGATGCGGTACGTCCAATCGAGACGGAGCATCCATTGATCCGGCTCGGAGGCGATGGCGACGGCGGCTATCTGGTCCCAGATGATCTCGAAGGCATCCGTGCCTGCTTCTCGCCGGGCGTTTCGACAGTTGCCCGTTTTGAGGAGGACCTTGCAGCGCGCGGCATCAAATGCTTTCTCGCCGATGCATCGGTCAGTGCGCCGCCGGTGCAGAATGCCCTCTTCGACTTCGAGCCCAAGTATCTCGGTCCAACGAGCGCCGACAAGTTCATTACGCTCGATGATTGGGTCGATAGCAAAGCGCCCGGGCAATCCGACTTCCTGCTGCAAATGGACATCGAGGGGGCCGAGTACGGCGTGCTGTTGTCCACGGATCGCGAGACGCTGCGCAAGTTCCGGATCGTGGTCATCGAGTTCCACGGCCTTCCGCGGCTCTACGATCGTACGGGTCTCGAGCTGATCAGCCTCGCATTTGCGAAGCTACTCCGGGATTTCGATCCGGTTCACATCCATCCCAACAACAATGGCCAGATAGCCCGGTTCAGGGAGTTCGAGGTCCCGCGCCTTCTCGAGTTCACCTTTCTCAGGAAGGATCGGAGCCGCAGCCGCAAGGCTGCCACGGCATTTCCGCATCACCTCGACCGCAAGAATGTCCCTCAGAAGCCCGAGCTTGTGCTTCCCTCTTGCTGGTATCGCTCCAAATGATTAGGGGGCACGCGATGCGCTCGCTCAGCCGATTCCCGCAGCCCGGCTGGCGGGAGATCGCCTCGTGACCGGCAGCCTTGCTCCTTTCGCCATGCCAGAGAGGCTGGCGATCGCGACCGGCACGTGATGGAGTCCCGGAATGCTGCCTACCTTCTACATCAATCTCGATCACGATGTGGATCGCAGGGCCGCCATCGAGGCGCAGCTCCAGCGGGTTGGGATCGAGGCCCGGCGCTATCCTGCCGTGCTCGGCAATGCGTTGCCGCCGGACCTCGCGGCGCACTTTGCGCATGGTGACGGCAGGCCGCCGCTCATGAAATCAGGCGAGATCGGCTGCTATGCTAGCCATCTCGGCATCTGGCGTGAGATCGTGGCGAGCGGATTCAGCGCAGCGCTGGTGCTCGAGGACGATGCCATGCTGGCGCCGGATATCCGAGAACTCGTCGATGATGTCCTTGCTCGCGCACCATCTGGATGGGACTTCATCCATATGTGTGGCAAGGACGATCGGGCGGTAAGACCGCTGGCGCCGCTCGTGGGCGGACGACAGCTCGTGCGATATTCGCGGATTCCTAACGCGACGGCCGGCTATCTCATCAGCGGCATCGGCGCCGCAAAAATGTTGAACCCGCGCATTCTCAGGGTGTGGCCCATCGATTGGGATACGCGCACGCCGTGGGTCTTCGGCATGGACACGTACGGCGTGACGCCGGCGCCCATCGAGCAGGATACGACGACGCTGGATTCGACGATCAGGAAGGTCAGCAGCGGACGTACCCGTCTGCGCAGCGGCTTTCCGCGTCCAACAGCGTACACATGGACCAACAATCCGATACGAACGCCTGCTTCGTTCGCATTCAACTTCAAGACGCTCGGGCCGCTCTGGTGGCTCAGATGCTTTGCTTCCAACTGCGGGATCAAGTTGGCTCACCTGCTGCGGCCTGTTCGCCGACGGCAGCGGGCCGGCTGAGCGATCGCCGCGCCCGCCTGGGCCTCATCGCCGAGCCCTATCCTCCGCGTCGGGCCGTCGATCTCTTCGTGGGGGGCTGCCCGTCAACTGGCCGCCTTGACGCCCGACGGCCGCCCGCTTAAGCAAATCCCATGCTCCTCCTCATCGATAACTACGACAGCTTCACCTACAATCTCGTCCATTTCCTGGGCGAGCTTGGCGCTGAATGCGAGGTCGTCCGCAACGACAAGATCACCGCCGCCGAGGCCATCAGGATGGCCCCGCAGGCGATCGTGCTTTCGCCCGGCCCCTGCACGCCCAACGAGGCGGGTATTTGTCTCGAGCTCATCGAGAAGGCGGGGCCGACGATCCCCCTGCTCGGCGTCTGCCTTGGGCATCAGGCCATCGGGCAGGCCTACGGCGGCAAGGTCGTCCGCGCGCCCACCATCATGCACGGCAAGCTCTCGACGATCGAGACGACGGCCAAGGGCCTCTTCGCCGGCCTGCCGAAGCGGTTCGAGGTCACGCGCTATCACTCGCTGATCGTCGAGCGGGCGAGCCTGCCGACCGACTTGGAGATCACAGCCGAGACGGCGGACGGTGTCATCATGGGCGTGCAGCATCGCCGGCACCCCGTCCACGGCGTGCAGTTCCATCCCGAGAGCATCGCCTCCGAGTATGGTCACGACATTCTCGCGAACTTCCTTCGCCTGGCCGGCATGACGCCGCGCACACGCAACACCAAGGCGCCACGCGTCGCTGCCTAGCGCCTCTCTGCACATTCTGGATTCATGCGCCATGCCCGCCGCCGAGCTCACACGCCTCATTCAGAAGGTTTCGACCGGGGCACTGCTCTCGACCGACGAGATCCGCACCGCACTGGAGATCATGACCGATGGTCATGCTTCGGCTGCTCAGATGGGTGCGTTCCTGATGGCGCTGCGCGTCCGCGGCGAGACGGTCGAAGAGATCACGGGCGCCGCGCAGATGCTGCGGGCGAAGATGAACCGCGTCTCGGCGCCTCCCGGCGCGGTGGACATCGTCGGAACCGGCGGCGACAGCCACGGCACGTTCAACGTGTCGACGGCATCGTCCATCGTCGCGGCGGGTGCCGGCCTGACCATTGCCAAGCACGGCAATCGACGAGTCTCCTCGCTGTCGGGCGCCTCGGACGTGCTAACCGAGCTTGGCGTGAAGGTGGATGCGAGTCCGGATACGGTTGCGAAGGCGATCGCAGAAGCCGGCGTCGGCTTCCTGTGGGCGCCGATGTATCACCCGTCGATGAAGCACTGGGCGCCGATCCGTGCCGAGCTCGGTATCCGCACGATCTTCAATCTGCTCGGACCGATCTCGAATCCCGCGGGTGTGAAGCGGCAGGTGCTCGGCGTGTTCTCGCTGGAGTGGGTCGAGCCGATCGCGCATGTGCTCAAGAACCTCGGCGCCGAGCACGTCTGGGTCGTGCATGGTCATGATGGCCTCGACGAGCTGACCACGACCGGCGCGACGACCGTCGCCGAGCTGAAGGACGGCAAGGTCACGGTGTTCGAGGTCACGCCGGCCGATGCCGGTCTGGCGCCGGCCAAACTCGCCGACCTCAAGGGCGGCGATGCGGCGACGAACGCGGCCGCGATCCGCGATCTGCTGGCGGGAGCCAAGGGCCCGTTCCGCGATATCGTTCTGCTGAATACCGCGGCGGCGCTGATCGTCGGCGGCAAAGCGGCGAGCCTGACGGACGGCGTCGCGCTTGCTGTTCATGCCATCGAATCCGGTGTCGCGCGCGCCGCGCTCGACAAGCTCATCCAGATCACCAATGCCGGTTGAGCGCCTCAGCTCTTGTCGAGGCCCAGCAGCTCGATGTTGCCGCCGGTCGCGGTGATGTCCGTCGAGCGCACGCGCTCGTTTGCAAAGCGCGCCAGATAGTGCGGGCCGCCCGCCTTCGGCCCTGTTCCCGAGAGACCTTCGCCGCCAAAGGGCTGCACGCCGACCACGGCACCGATCTGGTTACGGTTGACGTAGAGATTGCCGACGCGGGCGTGCTCGGCGACGTAATCCGCGACGGCGCCGATGCGGCTGTGCAGGCCGAGCGTGAGGCCATAGCCCGTTGCGTTGATCGACTTGATGACGCGATCGAGATGGCCGCCTTCGAAACGCACGACGTGCAGGATCGGACCGAAGACCTCGCGCTCGACGACCTCCAGCCGCTCGATGGCATAGGCCGCCGGCGTCACGAACGTGCCGGCGCGGCAATCCGCCGGCAGCGGCGGATCGATCAGCTCGCGCGCGTTGCGCCGCATGGCGAGCTTGTGCGCCTCGAGCATGGTCTGCGCATCCTCGTCGATCACCGGGCCGACGTCCGTCGCGTAATCGAGCGGATCGCCGACCTTGAGCTCGGCAATGGCGCCTGCGAGCATCTCCGTGACGTGGTCGGCAATCTCTTCCTGCAGGAAGAGCACGCGCGCCGCCGAGCAGCGCTGTCCCGCCGAGTCGAAAGCGGAGCGCACCACATCGCGCACGACCTGCTCGGCGAGTGCACTGCTGTCGGCGATCATGGCATTGATGCCGCCGGTCTCGGCGATGAAAGGCACGATCGCACCCCGACGGTCGGTGAGTGTCCGCTGGATGGCCCATGCCGTGTCGTTCGAGCCGGTGAAGGCAATGCCGGCAATGCGTTGGTCCTTGGAGAGCGCCGCGCCGACGGAGCCATCGCCCGGCAGGAGATGCAGCACGTCACCCGGAATGCCTGCGGCGTGCATGAGCTCGACGGCGAGGAAGGCTGTCACTGGCGTTTGCTCGGCAGGCTTGGCGACGACGGCATTGCCCGCGGCTAGCGCCGCCGCGATCTGGCCCGAGAAAATCGCGAGCGGGAAGTTCCACGGGGAAATGCATGCGAAGACGCCGCGGCCGCAAGGCTCGATCGTGTTGCGCTCGCCCGTCGGCCCCGGCAGGACTGTCGGACCCGCGAACTGCCGTCGCGCCTCGCCGGCATAGTAGCGCAGGAAATCCACGGCCTCGCGCACCTCGGAGAGCGCGGCGTCGAGCGTCTTGCCGGCCTCGCGTACGATCACGCCCATGAGACGCGCGCGATCGCGCTCCATGAGATCGGCGGCTTTCTCCAGCAGTGCCGCGCGCGCCGGGCCGCCGCGACGGTCCCAGGCATGCATGGCCTTCGCGGCGCTGGCGATGGCGCGCTCGACCTGATCGGGCGTGGCTTCGAGCACGGTGCCGATGCGTCGGCGGCGGTCGTGCGGGCAGAGGACGAGGCGTGCCGCATCGCCGCCCCGGATCGCCTCACCGTCGATGATCGGACCGGCCGTGAAGTCCATCGCGATCGCGGCATTGATCTCGCCGAGCAGCGCTGAGCGCGTCGCCGGCTCTGTGAGAGCGACGCCTGCACTGCTGCGCCGGCTTGGCCCGAGGATCGCGGCCGGCAGTGGAATGCGCAGGTTCTCGGCAATCTTGCCTTCCTGCCAAAGCTTCTCCGTCGCCTGGACGGGATCGCGCACGATCTCGGCGGCCGGCATGTCGTCATCGGCGAGGCGGTTGACGAACGAGGTATTGGCACCGTTCTCGAGCAGGCGCCGGACGAGATAGGCGAGCAGGTCTTCATGTGCGCCGACGGGGGCATAGATGCGGCAGCGGCGCGCAAGGTCGGACTTGCTCACGACGTCCTCGTAGAGCGCCTCGCCCATGCCGTGCAGGCGCTGCATCTCGAAGGCGAGCGAGCCACCGGCGACGTGCGCGGCCGCGATCGTGTGGGCATTGTGCGTCGCGAGCTGGGGATAGAAGGCCCGGGTATCGCTCAGCAGGAAGCGCATGCACGCGAGGTACGAGACATCGGTGTGCGCCTTCGCGGTGAATACGGGATAGCCCGGCAGGCCGCGCTCCTGCGCGAGCTTGATCTCGCTATCCCAGTACGCGCCCTTTACGAGACGCACAGGGATCGTGCGCCGGGTCGCTTCGGCGAGACGCTTCAGCCAGCGCAGCACAGGAATGGCGCGCTTGCCATAGGCCTGAACGGCGATACCGATGCCGGGCCAGCTCGCAAGCTCCGGCGCATGGAGCAGGCGCTCGAAGATCATCAGCGTCGGATCGAGACGGTCCTGCTCCTCGGCATCGATGGTGATAGCGAGACCGCGCGCGCGGGCGAGACGCGCAAGTTCCAGAAGATCCGGCAGCAACTCGGCTTCGAGGCGCGCTTCCTTGCCGGGCTCGAAGCGCGGATGGAGGGCGGACAGTTTGATCGATATGCCCGGGCGCCGCGTGAGCGTCTCGATGTTCTCAGTGCCTGCAGCTCCCGCGGCCTTGCCTACAGCCTCGATCGCGCTCGCATAGCGTGCGTGATAGCGCGCGGCGTCCTTCTTGGTTCGCGCCGCCTCGCCGAGCATGTCGTAAGAGATGACATAGCCCTGCTTCTCGTACTCCCAGGCGTTGGAGATCGCGCTCTCGATGGTGCGGCCGAGCACGAACTGGTCGCCG
>CAUJKI010000021.1 GCA_963205015.1 Pseudomonadota bacterium | reverse complement strand
TCATCCGCGCGCCATATGTCTTGCCCTCGCCCACAATGTCATGTGCGTTCAGCGTGCGCATGTTTACGACACCGCCCATAGCACCATTTCCGAACGGTCCGTCGCTCGGGCCTTTCGAGATATCGATGCCGGCGATCAGGTCCGGATCAACGAAGACACTGCTCGTCTGTCCGCGATATCCAATGTAGCTGGACGACGATTGCTGCGTTCCGTCGATCAAGGTCGCAACCCGGTTCATACCTTGCAAGCCTCGGATGTTAAGGTTCAGTCCCTGTCCAGACCGACTGCCTGTCGAGACGACACCCGGCGTTGACTTGAAGATGTCGCCTTGACTTGTGGGCGGCACTCGACTGATTTCGCTGGCCGATATGTATGCGTTCGACCCCGGCGTCTGATACGGCGCATCGGTTGCTGCGGCCGGGCCGCCGCCACCCGATACATCGATCGTGTCGAGCGCAATCGCACCGTCCACTGTCGCGGTGGCGTTGCTGCCGGCGCCGGGGCCGGAAATCGCAACCGTTGTCGCGTTGGGAAACGAATAGCCGAGCCCCGATCCCTCCAGAATGCGGGCCAGCGCCTGCTGTCGTGTCCCTTGACCGCTGAAACCGGGAGATGTCTTTCCGGAAGCGACCGATGCCAGATAAGTCACCTGAAGACCAGACTGACGTCCGAAGACGGCCAAGGCCTGATTGAGCGGTCCGGCAGGCACAGAGAACGTGATGACTTGCGCGGTGCTCTGCGCTTGCGCCTCTCGCGCCGTGACAACGCCTATGGCACTCGCCGAGGCTGTCACCAGAAGAGCCGTGACCAGCGTCCTCAGTCCAGATGCTGCGCGGGAACGCGCGCCCGATAGCTGCTTCATACCCAACCCGCCCCATCAAATATCTGCCGGGGCCGGCTCACTCTCGATCAAAGACCGTGCCGCCCCTACTGCTGATACAAAGAGGGTGCCGATCTTTTCTCCCTCACACCCGAATTTCTCAGAGGGGTGTGATCAATGTCAGGAATGACGAGACTCGGCGGACGCGGCCGCCGGCGGGATGCACGACCGCCTCCAGCGCCCGATGGGGATTGCGCAAGTCGAACACGCCGCTGACGCGTTCCGCGCCGAGGTTCGGTGCGGCGAGAACAACACGTCCCTCGTGCCATCGCGCGATCCGCGCCACGAGCGCCGAGACCGTCTCCTTCTCCGCCATGATCATATTGTCGCGCCATGCGGCGATCTGCCCGGTCTCGCGCTTGCCGCGTTCGATGTCCTGCGAGGCCGCATCCACGCTGATCCAATCGCCGGATGCGAGGCGGCCTGCACTTGCCAAGCGCAGACCCGACGCCTGAGCCTCGATGGAGCCGCTTTCGACACCGATGCTGATGATACCGGCATCGTCCGCAACATCGAAAGCCGTGCCGACCGCCGTGATTGTCAAACGTCCCGCCTCGACGATGAACGGTCGGCGCGTGTCCCGCGCGACATCGAAGAAAGCCAGCCCTTTCAGCAATCGTATACGCCGCCGGGTTTCCTCATAAGCCAAGGCCAGCGCACTATCGGGGCCAAGCGTGACCTTCGAGCCGTCGATTAGAGCAAAGCCGCGGATCTCGCCCTTGGGCGTGATGTGATCCGCCTCTGCCCATGAGACAAGATCCGGGCCGAAGGTCACACCAGCGGCGGCGGCTCCGAGACCGACAGCACCTCCGACGATGAGATTTCGGCGCGTCAGGCCGAGCTTTTGGCGCCGTGCCGCCTTGCGCTGACTGGAAAGGACCTTGCCGCTCGCGCCGTGCGCATCGGCGACGCGCTGCCAAATGCGCTCATGCTCAGGGCTTCTCGCACGCCACGCGCTGACCATTTCGAGCGTCACCGAATTGGCCGGATCGCTTTGCAGGCGGATCGTCAGGTCGATCGCCTCATCCAGCAGACGCTCGGGGTCCGGCGCGGCATTCGTCATTCAAGTTCACTCGGCTCAGCCGTGCGCCAAAATACCGGACCGGCGGCCGGCGGCACCGCCTATACCATCTATTACAGTCGGGCGGCGGTGATTTTCTCTAGTGTGATGATCGAGAAATTCGCCAGATCTCGCGGCTCGGTACGAAGCCAATTTCTCGATCTGAATCACACTAGCAAATCCATGTTTCTAGTGTCCCTTTTCGATTCCGAAGTTCGCTAGGGACCTCAGCCTCGAGGTTAAGCGAACTTCGGAATCGGGACACTAGGGCCCAGGCGCGTTCAGATGCCACCGGTGCGTAGGACGATGTGCCGGTAGGCTTCGCGGATCAGGGACCACGTTCTCGTGACGGAGAGTCCGAGTTGCTGAGCGATTTCGGCAATGGTCAGCTCATCGAGGCGATGAAGCTCGAAGGCCCTGCGCGTGCGTTCCGGAAGTTCGGCGAGAGCCGCTTCCATCAGTTTGAGGCGCTGGCGATCATGGACGACAGTCTCGGGCGACGGTGTCAGATCGGGCACTTGCGCCAGTGCCTCCTCGCTCGTTGCGACGAACGGCGAGGAGCGCTCGCGGCGCTCGAGGTTGATGCTCAGGTTGCGCGAGACTTGATGGAGATAGGCCCGCGGATTGTGGACTACGGCGCCATCCTTGGGTGCCGCGGCGAGAACGCGGAGGAACGCATCCTGCGTGATGTCGGCAGCGGCATCCTCGCTCAGGCCACGCCTGCGCAGTGCACGCGCGATTTCCTTCGCGTGCGCCTTGAACAGCTTGTGAAGATCCCACGACAACGAGCCTACACCTTGACGCAAGCCGCGCGGCACTCCTCGCGCGAGACATCTCTGTGCTGTTATCCCGACCGGAATAAGCAGGCAACAGCAATGATTTAGATCCACTCAAGGACGAGCGTGCACGCCGTTGGCGATAAGTTTACTCATATAGTATACTTTTCTGCTGGAGTCTCAGCATCTTGGATCAAGGACCGACGACATCGGGATGTCCGGCCCGAGCATCGCGTGCGCACTCAAGATGGGAAAGGCTTGTGGCCTGACTGCAACGCAATGAGAGGCGATCGTCGGCGTGCTTGCTTCTCACTTCACACCGGCGCGCATGAAGCTCTGAACAAACTGGCGCTGGAACAGGAGGAAGCCGAGCAGCAGGGGACCGGACGTCATCAGCGTCGCCGCGCAGATCACCGACCAGTCGATCCCCTGATCGGACGAGGAGAAGACCTGCAGGCCGACGGTCAGCGGGCGGGACTCGACTGAGCTCGTGATGATCAGCGGCCACAGAAAATTGTTCCAGTGGTAGCTTACCGAGACGAGGCCGTAGGCAAGATAGACGGGCTTGCCGAGCGGCACGTAGACCTTGAGGAGCGTCTGCAGCCCGCTCGCGCCTTCGACGCGCGCGGCGTCGTCCAGCTCGCGCGGCACCTGCTTGAAGGTTTGCCGCAGCAGGAAGATGCCGAAGGCGGATGCAACATAGGGGAGCGCGATCGCGGGTATGGAGTCGACGAGGCCGAGATGGCTCATCGTGCGGTAGTTCTCGACCAGCAGGACGTCCGGCATGATCATGAGCTGGGCGAGGACGAGCGCGAAGACGATGCCGCTTCCGGGAAACTCGTAGCGCGCGAAGGCAAAGGCGGCGAGCGTGCACAGCACGAGCTGGCTCGCGAGCACCAGCGTGACGAGAGCAAAAGTATTGAGGAAGTAGCGTGCGAAGGGCGCGGCATCCCACGCGCGCGCGAAATTCCTGAGCGTCAGCGGCGCGAGCGGCTCGAAGCGGGACGAAAACTCGGGCGGATGGAAGGCGGCCCAGACGGCGTAGAGCAGCGGCGCGATCCAGAGCAGCGCCAGCACCCACGCGGCCGCCGTCTCCAGGGCGAGCCCCTTGCCTTTCGGTTGGTACTGACCGGCGCCGTCGTCTCTTGCTTGCACAGCCGCCATCGATACGGACTCCGTCAGCGATAGTGAATGCGCCGCTCGAGGACGCCATACTGGATGAGCGCGAGCAGCGCGAGGGACACGAGCAGCACGACCGTGAGTGCCGCGGCGTACCCCGTATCCCAGAAGCTGAACCCCACCATGTAGATGTGAAAGAGCAGCAGCGTCGTCGCGTTATCCGGTCCACCGCGCGTGAGGACGAAGATGTGGTCGACCATGCGGAAGGCATTGATCACCGCGTTGACCAGCACGAACAGCGTCGTCGGCATCAGCAGCGGGAACTGCACGCGGCGGAAGAAATGCCAGCGCGATGCACCTTCGAGCGTCGCCGCTTCGGCCAGGTTTGGCGGGATCGCCTGCAGGGCCGCGAGGTAGAAGATCATGAAGAAGCCGGCGTCCTTCCACCCCGCGACGACGGTCACGGCGGCGAGCGCAGTGTCCTGCGACCCGAGCCAGTTGTGCGCGCGCGCGCCGAACGCACCGCGCACCTGCTCGAGCAGGCCGATCTGGGGCGTGTAAAAGAACAGCCAGATGTTGGCGACGGCGATCATTGGCAGCACCGTCGGCGTGAAAAACGCCATGCGCACGAACGTGCGGCCGGGAAAGCGGTCGTTGACCCACATCGCCATCAGCAGGGCGAGGGCGATGGACGTCGGGATGGTGCCGAGCGCGAACCAGAGATTGTTGGTGAGGGCTTGCCAGAAGATCGGGTCGGCAAGCATCTGGTGGTAGTTGTCGGGGCCGACGAATACCGAAGGCCGGCGTGCGCGTGGCGTCGAGTAGAAGCTGTCGACAAGGGTCGCGACTGCCGGCCAGTGCGTGAACAGCGCGAGCAGCGCCATTGCCGGCAGCAGAAGCAGCCAAGCGTGAAGCCAACCCCGCATCCTCCGATCGATCATCGGCCCTCGATCTCAAACAGAAATGCCGGCGCTGCGGGCGTTGGCGCAGCGCCGGCCGTTGGTCCGCCAGGTATCAGGTGCGCTGGTAGGGCTTCAGCAGGCGGTCTGCTTCAACCTGGGCGTCCTTGAGCGCCTGTGCCGGCTGCTTGGTGCCGGTCAGCGCCGCCTGGAGGCCGTCGTTGAGGGCCTTCGTGACGCGCTGATTGTCGTACGTCGAAAGCTCGGCAACGGCGTGCGGGAGCTGGTCGCGGGCGACGAGCGCCTGCGGGAAGCCGTCCGTGTATTTCTTCAGGATCGGCGTATCGAAAGAATCGGGCCGCACGGCTACGTAGCCCGTATCGACGCACCACTGAGCCGCGCGCTCGGCGCTGGTGATCCAGCGGGCGAACTGGAACGCGGCTTCCTGCTGTGCGCGCGGCGCCTTGCTGGAGATGTAGAAGTTGCCGCCGCCGGTCGGGCTGCCGCGACGCTTGCCGGCCGGCAGCATGGCGACGCCAAACGGGAATTTGGCGTTAGTGCGCACGTTCGTCAGGTTGCCCGTGGTGGTCCACATCATGGCGCACTTGCCGTCGAAGAAGGCCCTCGGCGTCGTGCCCCATTCGACCACGCCCGTCGGGTGCACCTTGTGTTTGTGCGCGAGATCTACCCAGTATTCCAGTGCCTCGATGACGCCCGGCGCATCATAGGCGGTCTTGTTGCCGTCCTGGTTGGCGAGGATCGCGCCCGCCTGCGTCGAGAAGCCCTGGAACAGCCAGTAGGGAAAGCCGGATGACGGCACCTGCAGGCCCCACTGCGTGACATTGCCGGCGCCGTCGCGCTTGGTCAGCTTCTGCGCGAACTCGACCTGCTCGGCCCAGGTGTTCGGTGCCTTGTCGGGATCGAGGCCCGCTTCCTTGAACAGGTCCTTGTTCCAGTAGAGCACGACGGTCGAGCGCTGGAAGGGAATACCCCAGGTCTTGCCGCCGGTTTGGCTGTTGAGCATGAAGGCCGGGAAGAAGCTCTGCAGCCACTTCTTGTCCTCGTCGGTCTTGATGAACTCGTCGATCGGGACGACCGCACCCTCGTCGATCATCGTGAACATGTCGGTCGAGAGCAGCACCGACGTCGCCGGCGCCGCGCCGGCCTTGTGCGCGGTGAGCGCCTTGACGATCGTCTCCTGATACGTGCCGGCGTAGATCGGCTTCACCTTCATGCCGGGCGTCTCGGCTTCGAAGTCCTGCGCGAACTTGTCGATCAGCTTCGTGATCGGGCCACCGACGGCGACGGGAAAGAAAAACGAGAACTCGGTGGCCGCTTGCGCGCGCAGAATGGCGGGCATGGCGATCATGCTGCCTGCCGCGAGCGCCGAGCCCTTGATGAACTGCCGTCTCTTCATAGCCGAGTCTCCTGTTTGAATTCGCTATGGGCGCGCGTGTAGCCTACGAAGTGCGTCGGCCGGATGACAGATCGAACCAGTGCGCTGCAGCAATATCCCATGCCAGCGCGACCGTATCGCCGACTTGGCAGGGGGCCCTGCCCGGCAGCCGTGCGACGATCCGCGCGCGTCCTGCGCTGGCTTCGACGAGGCTGTCCGCGCCGAGGTACTCGATAGAGGAAATGCTGGCTTTCAAGCCATCGTCCACGAGGCGGACGGCTTCGGGGCGTACACCCATTGCCAGACTCTCCAGGGCGTGCGTGCATGGTTTCGACGCCAGCAACGCTGCCGGGGGCTCCACGAGATCCGCCACCGGGATGACATTCATCGGCGGCGTTCCGATGAATCGGGCGGCGAAGATGGAGGCCGGCGCATCGTAGAGTGCGGCCGGTGTGGCGTCCTGCTCGATGTGCCCTGCGTTCATGAGCACGACCTGATCGGCCATGGTCATAGCCTCGAGCTGGTCGTGGGTCACGTAGATCATCGTGATGCCGAGCCTTTGCTGC